>WGFS01000111.1 GCA_015492115.1 Aquificaceae bacterium | reverse complement strand
CTCTTGGCTTATCTTATTTGTATGGTAGGAGGTATAGAGAATGAATACCGACCTTATTCTGGCTGGTATAGTACTACTTGTATTCTTTCTAATTATCAGTACCATTATAGTCACCTTATCTTACAGAGAGGAAACTCATGAAACGGAACACTAAAGTGCAATGAACGAAAAACGCCCACTTCCAGAACCCAAAAACATAAGAACCTTAGAAGACATAGAAAGAGTCATAAGGGATTTATTCGGAGACAAAGAAGTAGAGGTTTACATATTCGGTTCAAGGGCGAGGGGAGACAATACTCCAAGGAGTGATCTTGACATTGGGTTCCTTTCTGATAAGGATATAAGTTACGAGCTCTCCCTTCTCAGGGAGCTACTGGAGGAGTCAAACCTAACTTTTCCTGTTGACATAGTTGACCTGTCAAGAGTAGGAAAAGATTTTAGAGATGTGGTATTAAAGGAGGGCAAGCTCTGGATAAGTTTAGGAAGCAGTTAGAAGATTTTGAAAAATCTATTGATAGGCTTACTGAAGCGATAAACGTTGCAGAGAATAAAAGAGGTACAGACCTTTATCCCTTTCTAAGGGATTCCGCTATCCAGAGGTTTGAGTTTACCTTTGAGATATTCTGGAAGTTTGTAAAAACTGCCTTGAAAGAGATAGAAGGTGTAGAATGTGCCTCTCCCAAGTCTTGTATGAGGGAGCTTTTCAGGAATAAATATGTGGAAGAGGGTGAACTCAAAGAACTTCTCAGTATGGTTGATGACAGAAACATGACAGTATACACTTACGATGAGAATCTAGCTGAGACTCTATTTACCAGACTCAGCGCTCACGCAAACTTGATGAAGAGTGTGGTTGATAGGATAGAAGGCAAAAGTACTACATAGTCACATCGCTTCATGTTTTACGCTTATGTTGAGCTTCCTCGCAAGGGCTGAGAAGTCCTTCGTTTGCAGACCCATAAGTGTATAGACCACAAGCTCATCAAATCTGACAGGTTTGGAAGGTCGGGCATTGACAACCAGTGTTCCACCTCTTTCTATAAGGGCAGAAACACTCCGTGCTATGGACTTCTCAAGTTCTGAGGAGTTCCTCGCAACCGTGCTGTTAAGATCCCTCAGGATCTCCCTTTTCAGCTCATCCGGTGTTGTCTTCTTATCCTTTGCCTCCTTTTCAAGGAGCCTCTTTATTAGACCGTAATCGGTCAGCTTGAAGGTGAGTTCTTCCAGAAAAACCCTTCTGAGCCTGTTAGCTATACGGGCGGTCTTCTCCCGGTCATCCTTGTTCCCTTCAAGGTCTTGCAGTTCCTTTATAAGTTTTCTGTCTATGCCAAGTAATTTGAACTTAAGCTTGAGCAGTAAAGCGCTGGGGAGCTCAAGGGATATGTCCCTTACCATCAGCTCCTTAGTGTCCTCGTAAAGGCTCGCTGATAGGTGCAGGTTGAAGCTTGCCCTTTTGTATCCGAGTTCTCTCATATCCCTCTCAAACTCTCTGAAGGCTTTGTCTTTACCCCTTATCCCGCGGGCTGTGAACTCTAAATCCGTATCCGTGAGCTTTGTAATTATGAGCTTGTCTATGTAGGTTTCTCCTCCATCGCCCTTTATGAGGAGACCGTTTACCTCAGTTCTCCCGTTCAGTAAGGAGTACCTGACAGACCTGTAGGAGGGTCTTTCTATGCCAAATTCAGACAGGATTGTTCTGAGGCTTTCTTCAGCCTTTCTGTTTGTGTAGATCTGCAGAGCACCGAACACGAAGAGAACGACAAGTATGAGCCCAAGCAGGGCGAGAGGAGTCTTTCTCATTCTGTCCCTCCCGGCTGTTTTGTATCGCCAGTTTATTATATACTTATGGTCATGAAAGAGTTCTGGGTATGGGTTGAGCCTTACGACAAGAAGCTGGTTACCACAGCGCTTGAATCGGGTGCTACCGCGATAGTAGTTCCCGACGAGAAGAAGGCTGAAGAGGTCAAGAAGCTTGCCAGGACGACCGTCATATCCCCAAAGGGTGATATGAAGCTTGGAAAGGACGTTGTCTATGTGAAGATTGAGGGCAAGGAGGACGAGGAGAAGGCGGCAAAGTATCCTCCAGAGGTTAAGGTTATAGTTGAAACGACCGACTGGACTGTCATACCCCTTGAAAACCTCATAGCTCAGAGAGAGGAGCTCTACGCTGTTGTGAAGAACGCCCACGAGGCTGAGGTTGCCCTCCAGACCCTTGAGAAGGGGGTGAAGGGGGTTGTTCTCAAAACTCAGGACATGAACGAGATAAAAAGGGTTGGAAAGGTTATAGAGGCAAGCCAGGAAGTTCTGGAGCTCGTGACAGTGAAGATAACAAGGATCCTGCCCCTTGGGCTTGGAGACAGGGTCTGTGTGGATACCACCTCCCTCATGAGCAGGGGGGAGGGAATGCTCGTTGGGAACTCCTCCGGGGGTATGTTCCTTGTCCATGCTGAGACGGAGGAGAACCCTTACGTCGCGGCGAGACCCTTCAGGGTGAACGCGGGTGCTGTCCACATGTACATAAGGGTTCCGGGAAATAAGACCAAGTACCTCTGCGAGCTGAACGCCGGGGACCAGGTTATGGTTTACAACTACGAGGGCAGGGGCAGGGTGGTTTACGTCGGCAGGTCTAAGGTTGAGAGAAGACCCATGCTCCTCATAGAGGCTAAGCACGACACCAGAAAGCTGAGCTGTATCCTGCAGAATGCTGAGACTATTAGGCTAACGAGACCGGACGGAACGCCCATATCGGTTGCAGAACTCAAAGAAGGGGACGAGGTTCTCGGCTATATTGAGTCTGCGGGAAGGCACTTTGGCATGAAGGTTGAGGAAACGATAATAGAGAAATAGGGAGGTGAAAGTTATGAGGTTAGTGGGACTCCTCTTCGCTTTCCTGATCTCCTTTGCCTTTTCACAGGATGTTCTCAGGCTTGGCGCTGCGGTATCCTTCTCCGGCAAGTATGCAAAGGAGGGAGAGCTTCTAAAGAAAGGCTACGAGCTCTGGAAGGACACCGTAAACTCAAGGGGAGGCATAAAGGTAGGAAACAGGAGGTATAAGGTAGAGATAGTCTACTACGACGACCAGAGCGATCCAAAAACTACCGCGAAACTGGTGGAGAAGCTGATCACCCAAGACCGCATAAGGTTCATACTCGGACCCTACGGTAGTTCTCAGGTCTTCGCCGCCGCAGGTGTGGTTGAGAAGCACAGGGCTCTGATGGTTCAGGGTGGAGGAGCATCTTCAAAGATATACAAACAGGGATACAGACATGTATTCGGTGTGTTCAACATAGCTCCCGATTACGGCAAAAACCTTGTGGAGCTTGCGGTTAGCCTTAAACCCAGACCGCGTACTGTCGCCATAATCTACGAGAAGGACATATTCTCAGAGGACGCTGCCAGGGGAGCTCTGCAAACCGCCAGAAAGAAGGGGCTTAAGGTAGTCCTCTTTGAGAGCTACCCCAAGGGAACTCAGGATCTATCTTCCCTGATGCTTAAGATTAGGTTGAAGAGACCCGACGTTGTTATAGGCGCAGGTCATTTCAAGGACTCGGTGCTGGTCGTAAAACAGCTCAAACAGTTCAGGATAAACCCAAAGTTCCTCGGTCTAACCGTTGGACCTCCTGTGCCAGCCTTCGTGAAGTCCCTCGGTAAGGATGCGGAGTACATATTCGGACCCGTCCAGTGGACTAAATCCCTTTCCTATAAAGACCCCCTCTTTGGAAACACGAAGGGCTACGTAAAAGCTTTCAGGAAAAGGTACGGTGAGGAACCTGAGTACCACTCTGCGGGAGGCACTGCTGCAGCCCTTGCCCTCCAGCTGGCTATTGAGAAGGCAGGCTCCCTTGAGGTAGATAAGGTGAGGAGAGCTCTGCTCTCTCTGAAGGCAGAGACTTTCTACGGTGTTATAGGCTTTGATGAGACAGGAAAGATAGTGACAAAACCCATGGCCGTTATACAGATACAGGGGGGTAAGCCCGTTACCGTATATCCCTTCAGGGAAGCGGAACCCGTGTATCCAAAACCCAAGTGGAAGTGAATGGAACTCTTCGTTCAGCTTGTGGTTGAAGCTCTCCTCCTGGGCTCATTCTACGCCTTTATGTCGCTGGGCTTCTCCCTGACGTGGGGAGTGCTGAACATACTCAACCTCGCCTACGGGAGTTTTATAGTCCTCGGTTCTTACCTTGCCTACACGCTCTACACAGGGCTCGGGCTTGACCCTGTCCTTTCCCTACCCCTCAGCGGTGGAGTTGGTTTTGGGCTGGGTGTGTTCCTTCAGAGGACGCTTATCCACAGGCTCATGAACTTTGAGCCCTTCATGGTTCTGATACTGACCTTCGGTCTTGACATACTTATCTCCCATACCCTCAACCTCTTCTTCAAGGCTGATATTCGCTCCATAGACGTGCCCTATGCGGAGGGAAGCTTTGTCTTTGGAAGCATCATCCTGTCCGAGGTAAAGCTCGTTGTCTTCTTTCTCGCTGTTCTTCTCACTCTGTTTCTTTTCATATTTCTCGGGTTCACCTGGACGGGGAAGGCTATAAGGGCTGTTGCCCTTGACAGAGAGGGTGCTCAACTCGTTGGAATAGACCCCTCGCGTGTGTTTCTGATCGCATCCGGTATAGGGACGGGCATAGCCCTCAGCTCGGGCAACCTTTACGGACTTCTCCAGGGTTTCACACCCTTT
>WGFS01000110.1 GCA_015492115.1 Aquificaceae bacterium | reverse complement strand
GTATGGGAGTGCCTTGAGGAGGTAGTAAAACAGCATCCAGTCCTTCTCAACAGGGCTCCCACGCTTCACAGACCTTCCGTTCAGGCTTTTGAACCCGTCCTGGTTGAGGGCAAGGCTATAAGACTACACCCTCTCGTCTGCCCTCCCTTCAACGCGGACTTTGACGGTGACCAGATGGCTGTTCACGTCCCCCTCGGTGTTGAGGCACAGCTGGAATCTTACATCCTCATGCTCTCTACCCAGAACATACTCTCACCTGCTCATGGAAAGCCCCTCACCATGCCTTCCCAGGACATGATTCTGGGAACCTTCTACATGACCCAGGACCCTATACCCGGAAGGAAGGGAGAGGGCAAGGTCTTCTCCTCAAGAGAGGAGGTTCTCAAGGCTCTTGAGCTCGGAAAGGTGGATATCCACGCGGGCGTTAAGGTTAAGCTTGACGGAAAGCTCATAGATACCACACCCGGCAGGGTTCTCTTCAACTCTATAATGCCCGAAGGTGTTCCCTTCGTTAACTACACTCTGGACAAGAAGAAGCTCTCAAAACTGATAACAGAGCTGTACATACAGGTGGGGAATGAGGAAACGGTGAAGTTCCTGGACAGGGTCAAAGAGCTCGGTTTTATAAGGGCAACGATGGCCGGCATATCCATAGGGGTTGAGGATCTTCAGATCCCCAAGGTAAAGAAAGGTGTCATAGAGAGAGCACTCAAGACGACCGACGAGATATGGAACCAGTACGTGAACAACATAATTACCAACAAGGAGCGTTACAACAAGATAATTGACATCTGGTCTGAGGCTACGAACCAGATATCCAAGGCTATGTTTGACGAGATTGAGCAAACGGAGAGGGTGGAGAACGGAAAGAAATTCCCCGGTGTGTTCAACCCTATATTCATGATGGCGATCTCGGGAGCAAGAGGTAACAGAGACCAGATAAGACAGCTCGCTGGAATGAGAGGTCTCATGGCAAAGCACTCGGGTGAGTTCATAGAGACCCCCATAATATCCAACTTCCGTGAAGGTCTGTCGGTTCTGGAGTACTTCATATCAACCTACGGTGCGAGAAAGGGTCTTGCGGACACAGCCCTGAAGACAGCCTTTGCTGGATACCTCACGAGGAGGCTCGTTGACGTCGCCCAGGACATAACTGTAACCGAACATGACTGCGGAACCCTCAAGGGGATAGAGGTTGAGCCCATAGTTGAAGGCGGTGAGGAAAAGGTGCCTCTCAAGGACAGGATATTCGGAAGGGTTCTCGCGGAAGACGTAAAGGACCCTTATACGGGAGAGATCGTAGCAAAGAGGAACGACGTAATTGATGAGAAGCTCGCCGAGAAGATAGCACGGAGCGGTATAGAGAAGGTCAAGGTCAGGTCTCCTCTCTCCTGTGAGTCAAGGAGAGGAGTATGTGCCATGTGTTACGGCTGGGACCTTTCCCAGAGGAAGATAGTCTCCGTGGGTGAAGCTGTAGGGGTGATCGCAGCACAGTCCATAGGAGAGCCCGGAACCCAGCTCACGATGAGAACCTTCCACATAGGCGGTGCTGCGACAGCCCAGAAGGTTCAGAACGTCCTCGTTGCTGAGACCTCCGGAGAGGTCAGATTTTACAACCTCAAGCTCATAAAGAACAGGAAGGGAGAACTCATAAACATCTCAAGAGAAGGAGCCATCGGGATAGTTGACGAGGAAGGAAGGGTTATAGAGAGGCACGCTGTCCCTTACGGTGCAAAGATACTGGTTGAAGAGGGCAAGAAGGTGGAGGAAGGAACCTCCCTCGCAGAGTGGGATCCCTTCAACACTTACATAATCGCGGAAGAGGAAGGAAGAGTGGAGCTGAGAGACATAATCCTGGACGTTACCGTAAGGGAAGAGAGGGACGCCCTGACGGGTAAGACCGCCACCATAGTCTCCTTCATGAGACCAAAGGACGCAATGCTACACACTCCGAGGGTCGTCGTCGTTACTAAAGATGGAAGGGAGCTGACCTACGACCTTCCCGTCAACTCCATACTGAACATACCTTCCGAAAAGATGGAGCTTGAATGGCACGTCTGTCCCACCTGTTCTGAGGCTGAGGATGCGAGGATACAGCACAGGTACTACGTGGTCAAAGACCTTAAGGTGAAGCCCGGAGACGTCCTGGCAAGGATACCGAAGGAGATGGCAAAGGTCAGGGACATAGTTGGTGGTCTTCCGAGGGTTGAGGAACTCTTTGAGGCACGTAAGCCCAAGAACCCGGCAATAATATCCGAGATAGACGGCTACGTAAAGATATACGAAGATGCGGACGAGGTCATAGTTTACAATGCGAACACAGGTGAAACCCGCAAGTACGCGATAAAGAAGGACGAGCTTATACTGGTCAGACACGGGCAGTTCATAAAGAAGGGACAGCAGATAACAGAGAGCACAGTATCGGAGATAGACGGTCAGGTGAGGATGAAGGGAAGCAAAGGCTTCAGGGTTATCGTTTACAACAGGGATACCGGGCTTGAGAAGGAGTACCTCGTTCCAAAGGGTAAGCACCTTCTTGTGAAGGACGGAGATGAGGTTGAGGCTGGAGAGCCTCTCACGGACGGAACTCCCATACCCGAGGAGATGCTCAAGGTCAAAGGTGTTGAAGAGCTTCAGAAGTTCCTCCTCAAAGAGGTCCAGATGGTCTACAAGCTACAGGGAGTTGATATAAGCGACAAGCACTTTGAGATAATCATCAAGCAGATGCTCAGGAAGAGGAGGATAGTTGACCCGGGAGACAGCAGGTTCCTCGTCAACGAGGAGGTTGACAGGGAAGAGCTTGAGGATGAGATCCAGAGGATAAAGGAGGAGGGTGGTAAGCTACCCAAGGCTGAGCCTGTCCTCGTGGGTATAACGAAGGCGTCTCTCTCAACGAGAAGCTGGATATCCGCGGCTTCATTCCAGGAGACCACAAAGGTTCTCACCGAGGCCGCCTGTGAAGGGAAAACGGATGAGCTTTACGGACTCAAGGAGAACGTGATAATAGGTAACCTCATACCTGCTGGAACAGGGGTTGACGAGTACTCTAAGGTTGATGTGGTTGAAGAGGGACAGAAGCTCCTCTTTACCGAAGAGCCCCAGAGTGAGGGAGAAGAGGAATTGAAGGAAGGAGGAGAATGAGCTATAATAGTTGATTGCGTGTTTTCAGGAGGAAAGCGGTATGCCGACGATTAACCAGCTTATCAAGCACGGAAGAGAGAAGAGGAGGAAGAAGTCCAAATCTCCTGCTCTTGAAGGAAATCCTCAGAAGAGGGGAGTCTGTGTGAGGGTTTATACCGTTACCCCCAAGAAGCCAAACTCCGCCCTCAGAAAGGTAACGAGGGTGAGGCTCTCCAACGGTATAGAGGTCTCCGCCTACATTCCCGGCGAGGGACACAACCTCCAGGAGCACTCCATAGTTCTCGTCAGGGGTGGAAGGGTCAAGGACCTTCCCGGTGTGAGATACAAGGTTATAAGGGGAACCCTTGACGCAGCGGGGGTTCAGGGAAGGAGACAGTCCCGCTCCAAGTATGGTGCAAAGAGACCCAAGGAAGAGAAGGGAGGTTAAGTTATGCCCAGGAAAGGACCCGTAACTCCAAGGGAGATAGCTCCCGACCCTAAGTACGGAGACGTTCTAATACAGAAGCTCATAAACAAGGTTATGAAGGACGGCAAGAAGAGCGTCGCTGAGTGGATAGTCTATACAGCCCTTGAGGAGGCTGCCCAGGAGAAGGGCATGACCCCGGTAGAGCTCATGCACAAGGTTATAGAGAACCTCAAACCCCAGTGGGAGGTCAGACCCAGAAGGGTGGGTGGTGCCACCTACCAGGTTCCCATAGAGGTTCCCGAAAGGAGGCAGATCAGCCTCGCGATAAGGTGGCTGGTTGACGCTGCGAGGAACAGACCGAGGGGTAGAGGTTCCTACACCATGATCCAGAGGCTGAAGGCTGAGCTCCTTGACGCCCTTGAGGGCAAGGGAGGAGCCTTCAAGAAGAAGGAGGACACCCACAAGATGGCTCAGGCTAACATGGTGTTCTCCCACTTTAGATGGTAAGGAGGTAAGTTATGGCAAGGGCGGTGCCCATAGAGAAGCTTAGGAACATAGGGATAGTTGCCCACATTGATGCGGGTAAGACCACTACCACCGAGAGGATCCTTTACTACACCGGGAGAACCTACAAGATCGGAGAGGTGCACGAAGGTGCTGCTACGATGGACTGGATGGAGCAGGAGAAGGAGAGGGGTATAACCATAACCGCTGCGACCACCGCCTGCTTCTGGGAGAGGAACGGTCAGAAGTATCAGATAAACATAATAGACACACCCGGACACGTGGACTTCTCCGTTGAGGTTGTCCGCTCCATGAAAGTCCTTGACGGGATAGTCTTCATCTTCTCTGCGGTTGAGGGTGTTCAGCCCCAGTCGGAGGCTAACTGGAGGTGGGCTGACAGGTTCAACGTCCCGAGGATAGCCTTCGTAAACAAGCTGGACAGGCTCGGGGCGGACTTCTACAGGGTCTTTAATGAGATAGAGGAGAAGCTGACCATAAAGCCGGTCGCCATTCAGATACCCGTTGGTGCTGAAGACAACTACGAGGGTGTTATAGACCTCATGGAGATGAAGGCGATAATATGGCTTGAAGAGACCCTCGGTGCCAAGTATGAGATAAGGGACATCCCACCAGAGCTCCAGGACAAAGCTCAGGAATGGCGTGAGAAGATGGTTGAGACCATAGTTGAGACCGACGACGAGCTCATGGAGAAGTACCTTGAAGGTCAGGAGATAAGTGTTGAGGAGCTGAGGAATGCCCTGAGAAGGGCTACGATAGATAGACAGCTCGTTCCCGTCCTCTGCGGTTCGGCCTTCAAGAACAAGGGAGTTCAACCCCTCCTTGACGCGGTTATAGATTACCTCCCCTCCCCAATAGACCTTCCCCCCATAAAGGGGACGAACCCCAACACTGGGGAGACAGAGGAGAGGAAGCCCGTTGATACAGAACCCTTCTGTGCCTATGCCTTCAAGGTTATGTCAGACCCCTACGCTGGACAGCTCACCTACATAAGGGTGTTCTCGGGAAATCTCAAGGCTGGCTCTTACGTCCTGAACGTCACAAAGGGGGAGAAACAGAGGGTTGGAAGACTCCTCCTCATGCACGCCAACACAAGGGAGGAGATACAGGAGGTCTCCGCGGGTGAGATCTGTGCGGTTGTCGGTCTGGACGCTGCGACGGGAGATACCCTCTCTGACGAGAAGCATCCCATAATCCTTGAGAAGCTTGAGTTCCCAGACCCCGTCATATCCATGGCTATTGAACCAAAGACCAAAAAAGATCAGGAGAAGCTCTCTCAGGTTCTCAACAAGTTCATGAAGGAGGACCCCACCTTCAGGGCGAGCTCAGACCCCGAGACTGGTCAGACCCTCATACACGGTATGGGTGAACTTCACCTGGAGATAATGGTTGACCGTATGAAGAGGGAGTACAACATTGACGTCAACGTTGGTAAACCCCAGGTCGCCTACAAAGAGACCGTTCGCAAGAAGGCTAACGGAGAGGGCAAGTTCATAAGGCAGACGGGTGGTAGAGGTCAGTACGGACACGCGATAATTGAGATAGAACCCCTTGAAAGGGGTCAGGGCTTCGTCTTTGAGAACGCTATAGTCGGTGGAGTTATACCCAAGGAGTTCATCCCAGCGGTTGAGAAAGGTGTAAAGGAAGCTATGGAGGGTGGCATACTCGCTGGCTATCCGGTGGTTGACGTCAAGGTCAAGCTCTATGACGGCTCTTACCACGAGGTTGACTCCTCAGAGATAGCCTTCCAGATAGCTGGTTCCATGGCTTTCAAGGACGCTGCCAAGAAGGCGGATCCCGTCATACTTGAACCCATAATGGAGGTTGAGGTTGAGACCCCTGAAGACTACGTGGGAGACGTTATAGGAGACCTCAACTCCAGACGTGGGAAGATGATGGGCATGGAGAACAAGGGGGTCATAACGGTCGTGAAGGCACACGTTCCCCTTGCGGAGATGTTCGGCTACGCGACAACGCTCAGGAGCTTGACACAAGGCAGAGGAACCTTTATAATGAAGTTTTCCCATTACGAAGAGGTTCCTCAGCACATCGCTGAAAAGATTATCGGGGAACGCATGGCAGGGAAGAGCGCCTGATAGGAG
>WGFS01000109.1 GCA_015492115.1 Aquificaceae bacterium | reverse complement strand
CTTCAATAAAAGCTACCATCTCCCAGAAACCAGATTTGTTGAAGAATCTCCCTTTATCCCAGAAAAAGGTCTCTTCCTCCTCTTCTTCCCCATTCCCTTCTCTTATAGGAGCGTAAGCTATCTTTCTCATATACCTCATCTCCTTTATCCTGAGAGATTTAAAGGAGTAAGTATTTGCCGGATCAAGGTAATATATGGGGTGGGCGAATTCTGTTCCTGGAGGATACTGAAAGGTGATAACCGGAGTGTCGGAAGCGTCTCCCTCGTAGTGGGATGGCATTATGAAGTTTCCCACTTCAGTTCCAGAGCAAAGTTCACCGGGGCTTATACCTTTGATCGCACACTCAAGTATGGCGAGGTTTCTCTTGTAGGTATTTAGGTCAAAAATTCCGTTCCTTTTTCTGAACTTTTCGGGCAGTCTTATAAGGGTAGAGTCTATCCTGCCGTTGGTGGGGAAGAATCCGGGAAAAGGCTTCCACTTGAAGACCCTCCAGCCGGTGTACTCACCCTTCCACCTTACAAAGCCTTCGGAATCCACGTTTACGAGGCTGTAACTTCCACCGCTGTAAGAGTAAAGAGGGGGGACGTCAGGAAAGTACTTGAGATCTCCTCTTCCTCTATTCATAAAGGCCGGTGTCCAGTTGTCCGTCCTTATCCAGTCCTCTATCTCCAGGTCCGTAGGGACGGGCACGTGTCCTATGGTTAGGTCGGGTCTTACAGCGTTTAGTCAGGGATTACCCATAGCCTTTATCCTTTTGGGAAAGCTATAGGAGAGTGTTAGATCAAAGTCCTCAACCTCGTTAGCATAGGGCGTATTGGCCTTGGTGTGGCACACATAACAGGGATTGGCAACTGCTATACCTGAGGTAGTTATACCCGTGTCAGTATAGCACTCTAATGGTATGTTCGGTTCGGGATTATATTCTTTCGTGGCGAGTATGTTCTCCCTGCTTAACTCAGAGGTCCCACAGGAGAGAATAAAACCGAATGTTAAGATAAGAACGCCCCTTCTCATCTTACTACCTCCTGCTTACTTCTATGATTATCTTTCTATGCTTCCTTGAAACCCTGAAGCCAAGCTACTTTGCTATTTCACATACTCTTTCGTCTTCAATGGGAACGAAGAAAAGAAGCTTAAAGTCCTCAAGGCTAAACTTTCTTGAGAGCTTTGATGCTATCAGAAGCCTTTCCCTTATGTACTCTTCCGAAAGCCACCCGTTTCCAGGCATGGCTTTACCTCCTTCCCCTCCCTCCTGGCGGCAGCCATGCTGGGGACTTCAGAACATCCAGCTTATAGCTCCCCTGTATATGTTCTGTCCTTCAACGCCATCGCTCCTGTCCTCTCTCACGTAATCAGCCTTCAGAGCCACGAGGGGATGGGGCTTGTAGGAAACGCCTAAGTTGTAGATCCTTACCCTGTGTCCTGCGGGTTTTGAGTATCCGGAGGGAACGCTCGCGTGGGTGTCGTAGTCCTCATACATCCCGAAGAGATAGAGCTCCTGTTCAAGATCAGTGAACCTCAGGACATTGTAGGCCACCTGAAGGTAAAAACCCTGCATCCTCTCTGGAAAGACGTTGCACCGGGTGGGGGCTATACCGCAGGCTACGGGTGAGAGTTCATCTGTTATCTTATCTGCATCGCTCACAGTCGTGTAGGCTCCAACAAACCTAACGTCAAAGCCCGCATACTGCCACCAGAGGTGGGGTGAAAAGAGAGATATGGAACCGAGCCTGTTTCCGTTTTCGTCCTGCACTCCTGAGATGAAGGCTGAAAAACCCACCTTTAGATTTTTTGGGAGCTTGAAGTCAAGCCTCCCGGTAAAGGCAAGCTCGTCAAAGGAAGCCCTCGCACCGTTCTGGCGGAGCCTCTTCAGCGGGGCCGAACTTTTGAACTCTCCCTTCTCAGCCTTCATTCCGTTCACCACGTAAGCCCTGTAGCTGAGGAGCTTCGTTTCTCCATAAACTCCTACTCCGTTCTCCCTCCAGGTTGTGGGGATCAGATTTCTTTCAAGGTATGGTCTGTCAACGGAGTAGAAGGTTGGTGGCTCATGGAACTCGTTAACTATACCTACGGGAATAAGGACCATACCCCCTCTTACACCGAAGCTCTTGCTGAAGTTGTAATCAAGGAATGCGAACTCTACCGCGAGCTCCCCGCTCTCCTCGCCCCCTTCTACAAAGGCATGCTCTATCTCTATCTCCGAGTTGAACTTGAGCTTATCGCTGAAGGAGTATCCGAAGTAAAGGATCGCCCTCCTCAGGTCTATCTCGCTCTTTGGTTTTCTGTCTGGGTTGTAGGTCAGATGGAGCTCGCCGTATCCGCCTACGGAAACACCCTTCGGGTTTATCAGAGCTTTTGAGGCTGACGGTCCAAGACCACCGTAGCTCCGGTAGGCGTTCATCTGAGGCATTGACATCTCAAGCTTCAGCTTTCTCAGTTCCTCTTTGAGAACCTCAATCTCCTCTCTGAGCTGTTTTACATCCTCTGAGGGCTGAGCGAAAATCGCCCCTGTTAAAAGAAGGGTGGGAAGCAGAGCTCTCTTTACCATCCTGTTACCTCCGTAGTTTTAGAAAATGAAATCAAATCTCAATATCTAATACCATGACAGCGGTCATATCCTGAAAAGCCCGGTGTTCAGTCTTACTTATTGAGATACGGTTTCATGTTTTAGGACAAGCAGGCTGAAGTAGGTTCTGAAAGCTCCGTTCATGTATATGGAGTGGTCGGAGTGGAGCTCAAGAACTCCCACGTCCGGGTTCTCCCTTAGAAACTTCCTGCGGAGACCTGCAGGCATAGCAAAGAGGGCGGTTGCGTAAGCGTCTGCAAGGGCACAAGGGTCGTAAACAACCGTTATCTGAACGAGGGTGCTGTCCTTCTGCTCTATGTGTCTCTTTATGTAATTACCGGAGGTTGATATGCAGAGATCCTTTCTGTTGACAGCTTCCAGAAGAACACCCCCTGAAAGGGGGTCCTTCACCGCTATTACCCTCTCCTTACCCCAGATTTTCATGTCCCCCGCTATCCCCAGAAATCCCCACTTCGTCTTTATCTTCCTGTAAGCAACGTCCAGAGCGTAGCCCTTTCCTATACCTCCAAGGTCTACCGCCATACCCTTCCTTTTCAGAAAGACCTCCCTTCCCCTTACAACGACATCGCGGAAGTTTACAAGGCTTTCAGCCTCCTTCCTGCTCAGCTTCCCGAGCCTCTTATGGTTTATGGTCAGAGCTCCAACCGTTATATCAAAGTAGCCATAAGTTTTTCTTGAAACCTCAAGAGCTCGTCTTATCACCTCAACGGTCTCGGGAGAGACAGCGACAGGTCTTACGCCTGAGCTGGCGTTTATTTTGGAGACCTCAGAGTCCTCTATGTAGTCCGAGAGCTTTTTCTCAAGGGAG
>WGFS01000108.1 GCA_015492115.1 Aquificaceae bacterium | reverse complement strand
GGAGATGTTCAAAGAGAGACCGATAACCGGGCACGGCTTTGGCAACTTTGAGAGCCTTTATATGTATTACCAGTCAAAGGTTGCAGGGAAAGAGCCTGAACTTAAAAGGTTTGTCGGTGGTTTTGTGAGCCATCCCCATAACGAGATAGCCTACATATCTGTCCAGAGCGGTCTTCTCGGACTACTGGGTTTAGCCTTGGTGAGTCTTTCCTTTCTCAGAACGTTGCTGAAGCTCGGCAGAGGAAAGACAGGTCTTTATCTGGGTGTTATGTTCCCCTTTCTCTTTCACAGCCTCGTTGAGTATCCTTTAGAGCTTTCCGTGGTTCACTACTTTACCTTTATCCTTTTCCTCTCCATGGCAACCGGACATCTCAGCTCAAGGAAGGTTTTTGAACTCAGGTACAGCAAGCTCGTCGCGGGAGTCTCAGCTCTTGTGTTTGTCCTTTTAAACTTATGGTTTCTTATCACCTTCAAGGACTACATGAGTATGGTTTTGTACAAGATGGAGGAGGACAAAGGAAGGGTGAGACCCGAGCTTCTTGAAGAGGCTAAGGACAACCTTTACCTGAAAAACTGGGCTGTACCCGTGTACATGTTCGCCAAAGCCCGGAAGGCTCTGGAGGAGAACGACCTGGAATTTCTAAAAGAGTTTGTCCTCTGGAGTGAGAAGGAGAGGCTCAGGAGACCCATTAAGGAGATCTTCGCGATGGAAGCTCTGGCACTTATTAGGCTCGGCAGGAGAAATAAAAATTTAGCCCTTCTGGACGAATCTATGAAGGTGGTAGAGGAAGGGATGAGAATATATCCAAACTGGGATGAGTTTAAGAAGATAAAAGCTCTTGTGTTTAAGGAAGCACTCCATCTTGTTGTAGACTATCAGAGAGGTGGCAGAGGTGAAAGGAAGTAAAGGCTTCACCCTTATAGAGCTTGCCATAGTTCTCATAATCATTGGAATCCTGATAGGCTTCATACTCAAGGGGCAGGAGCTGATAAGGAACGCCCAGATAAAGAGGATTCACAGGACATACCTTGAACTGGTCGCTGTATTTTACTCTTACTACGACAGGTATGGGAAGCTACCAGGAGACGACGACAAGGTATCCCAGAGGTGGGGGGTTGACACACTCCTCAATGGGGATGGGGACGGAAAGATAGAGACCGCAAATTTGAACAGCCTTGATTTTAAGTGCACGGACGCGACCAATACGGAAGAGTGCAAGGTCTGGCAACACCTGAGATTAGGGGAGTTCATAGCTGGTGTGGGAAGGGAAAACCCGACCCATACCTTTGGAGGACCCATAGCTGTTGGATACATAACCTTTCAGGGACTCACCTACCACTGGATCGGCTTTAAGGGAATTCCCACGGACATAGCCCGTGACGTTGACCTCAAGTACGATGACGGTCTCTACAACTCAGGCTGGATAAGGTCTGAAAACGACTACACCTCTACGGAAGGGACTACCACCATGTACTTTAAGTTTAAGTGATTGGTATTTAACATGGCACGCAAAAAGCTCGGAGAGCTGTTAGAGGAGCTCGGCTACCTGACACCGGAACAGCTTGAGGTAGCCCTTGAAGTCCAGAAGCTAAACGGTAAGAGCTTAGGTAACATACTCACCGACCTATCCTTCGTGTCTCCCCAGGAGCTCGCCCAGGCTATAGCCCATCAGGCTAAGAGGGAGTTTATAGACCTCACTGTGTATGCTCCCTCTGCGGAAGCCCTCAAGCTGATAGACAAGAACACCGCAAAACAGCTGGAGATCCTTCCACTCAGCGTTGAGGGGAACAGGCTCAGGCTCGCTGTCTCCGACCCCTTTAACGTGAACATCATTGACCTCGTGAAGAGGAGAACAGGGCTTGAGGTTGAGATATACGTCTCCGACAGGGAGAGCATTCTCAGAAGCATAGAGATATACTACGAACAGCTTGAAAAGCCCCTTGAAGAACAGATAGAGGAGACCGTCCGGAGGGCTGAGAGGGGTGAGGCTGACATACCCAAGCTCGTTGACCTAATACTCAACGAGGGGATCATTGAGAGAGCGACGGATGTCCACATATCACCCGAAAACCTTGCATCCCATGTCTTTTACAGGATAGATGGAGTCCTCCATCACTACTTCTCCCTTCCAAAGGAGGTTCACCCTTCCATAGTTTCAAGGGTGAAGATAGTCAGCGGGATGGACATATCGGAACAGAGGCTACCTCAGGACGGGGGGTTCTCCTACACGTTCCTGGGAGAGAGTTACGATGTGAGATCTTCAACACTTCCCACAGCTTACGGCGAGAACGTTGTTATGAGGCTCCTTCCCAAGAACCTCTCCCTCTTCAACCTGAAAAACCTCGGCTTTGAGGAGGACATACTTCAGGAGTTTGAGGACGTTATATCAAAGCCTTACGGGATGATACTCGTTACGGGTCCGACCGGTTCCGGTAAGACGACGACCCTCTACGCCTCCCTGAGGAGGATAAACTCCCTGAGGAAGAACATACTCACCGTTGAAGACCCCATAGAGTACAGGTTCCCCTTCATAAAGCAGACACAGGTTAACGAGAGGGCTGGTTACACCTTTGCAAGAGCTGTAAGACACTTCCTAAGGCAGGACCCCGACGTGATACTTATAGGTGAGATAAGGGATGAGGAAACCGCAGAGATGGCGGTGAGGGCTGCCATAACCGGTCACCTCGTTCTCTCAACCCTGCACACCAACGATGCGGTCAGCACCATACCGAGGCTCATAGACCTGAAGGTGAAGGAGTACATGGTCGCCTCCGGAGTCCTCGCCATATCAGCCCAGAGGCTCATAAGGAAGGTGTGCATGTTCTGCAGGGAGGAGTACAGGGCTACCAGAGAGGAGCTAAAGAGGTTTGGCTTCTCCGAGGAGTCCCTTGATAGGTACCTTGAGGGTGAGGAGATAACCCTTTACAGGGGAAGGGGCTGTGAGCACTGCAGGGGGACTGGATACCTGGGCAGGCTTGCGGTCGTTGAGCTCCTCAAGATAGATGAGGAGATAGGGGACATGATAGTTAGAGGATACCCGCCCCTCGCCATACTCCAGAGGGCTAAGGAGAAGGGGATGAGGACTCTAAAGGAGGACGGTCTCCTGAAGGTTCTAAGGGGCATAACTACCCCCGAAGAGGTAAAAAGGGTGGTGGGCTGATGCCTTACTACTCGGTGAAGGCTGTTGACAACGCGGGAAGGGTCGTGAGCCGGGCTATAGAGGCGGACAACGAAGTCCAGCTCCTTTCCTTCCTTGAGTTCCTCAACTTAACACCGGTAAAGGTCTCCCAGAGACCGGACATCCTCGGGAAGGTTCAGAGAGCCCTCCACTTCAGAAGGATAAAGAGGAAAGACCTCATAGACCTCTTTGAAAACCTTCACCTCCTCGCCCAGTCGGGGGTGCCTCTGGGTGTGGGACTCTGGGATCTCGCGGAGGACATGGACAACCCCGCGATAAAGGACATGCTCCAGGATGTCGCCTACAGGATACAGTCCGGACTCTCCATATCCGATGCTATGGCTCGCTACGAGAACGTTCTGGGGGCGATAGCGGTGAACCTCATAAGGATAGGGGAGGAGACGGGAAGCCTGGATCGGGTGTTCAAGGACATATCGGAGCACTACGCCAGGGTAGAGGACTTCGTGAGCAAGGTGAAGCAGGCTCTCATATACCCAGCCTTTGCCCTGGTGACCATAACCACAGCCCTTCTCTTCTGGCTCGTTTACGTCCTCCCAAAGCTCGCAGAGCTCTTTAAAGGGCTCAACGTCAAGCTCCCCACCATAACCATAATGGTCTTGAACGTCTCTGAGTTCGTGAAAGAGTATGTCCTCTTTATGCTCGCCTTCCTGATACTCTTCTTGGCTCTATTCTTTATCCTAAGAAAGAAGAACGAGAGGTTCAGGTATGCGACCGACAAACTTATGCTCAAGATACCCATAATAAACATGATCCTCTACAACTTTAACTACGCCTTCTTCTCAGAGTACATGAGGCTCATGGTCTCCGCAGGGGTGTCCCTCTATGAAACACTGCTCATACTTCAGGAGTCCTTCCACAACAGGGTATTCAAGAGAGCCATGGCTACGATGAAGGAGAGTGTGTCCGCAGGGAACTCCATAAGCGATAGCATGAGGAGGACAAAGCTCTTCCCTTCCCTCATGGTGAGGATGATAGCTGTGGGTGAGGAAGCTGGAGGGCTTGACAACCAGCTTGACTACCTGGCAAGGTACTACTACAACAAGCTGGACTACATAACCCAGAACATAGCGAAGATAATTGAGCCTGTGATAATAATCACCGTGGGTCTCTTTATGGCGATAATAATGGTCAGCCTGCTCCTGCCCATATACGACCTCATATCCCAGATAGGAAGACAGTTCTGAACTTACGGATAGATACGGGGAGCGTGAATTTGGTTAAAATTTTGAGTGTGAGGCAGGCTTTATGTTCAGGGGAATGAGGGGACGCCTTGTTTTGAAGACGGGAGCACTGCTCCTTGTTCTGTTTCTGCTCACTGTGAGCATAGTCGCCTTCTTCTTCAGGAAGAGCGTCATAGAGAGCTCTGAGGAAACCGCCCTCACGATAGCGGAGCTGGTCAGAGACGCTCTAACTTCCTACATGGTCTTAGGAGTTATAGATAAGAGAGACCTCCTACTACAGGAGATAGAGAAGACCCATGGACTTGAGTATATAAGGATCGTCAGGGGACCTGCGGTAAGCAGACAGTTCGGTGAAGGTATGCGTAAGGAGGAAGCTATTGACCCCTTGGAGAAGGAGGTACTTAAAACAGGAAAGCTGAAGAACCTCCTTATTGAGGACAAGAAACGGGTGATCTACAGACTTGTGATGCCTTATAAGGCAACCTCCACCGGAAGAATAAACTGTCTCCAGTGTCACAAGGTCAGGGAAGGGGAAGTTTTAGGGGCTGTGAGCCTTGCTGTTGACTTAACCGAGAAGAGAAACGAGGCTCTCTTTATGCTTGGTCTTTACACAGCAACCGCAGGGAGCGTGTTCGTACTGCTCTTTGTTGTTATAGTTAGATACTTTGAGCCCTACAGGAGGCTCTTCAAGGATATGAAGAGGGTGCTCAACAGATTTAAGGAGGGTAACTTCAGGGAGAGGGTTGAAACAAAGCTCAGTGATGAGGCTGGCGAGCTTGCACAGGTTCTCAACAAGGTCGGACAACAGCTGAACGCCATACTGACAAACATAAGAGAGAAGGTATCAATGCTCATAGGCTACAACGTTATGGAAACGGAGAACGCACTGAAGGATACGGAGAAGATAGTTGAGGAGCTCGTGAAGATATCCCACTTCAAGAGGACGATAGAGCAGGACATAAAGAAGGCGGACATATATGAAAGAATAGAGACGATACTTGCAGATTACATGAGCCTTGACAAGTTCTCAATCTACGAGATTGACGAAAGAAGGAACGCTATGCAGGTGATCACCGTTCACGGTGAGAGCATGTGGTGTTCAAACATAATCCTTGAGGATGCTAACGAGTGCAGGGCAAAGAGGACGGGTGAGGATGTGGACTCTCAGGAGTTTCCCTGTATATGTCCGAGGTTTGCCCACAACGAACTGTGTTCAACCCACGGGATCCAGTACTACTGCATACCTGTGAACATAGGGGGAAAGGTGGGAAGTGTAGTCCAGATAGTCTATGAGAAGGACATGGATATCTTCGTGAGGATGCTCATTCCCTACATAAAGGGGTACCTGCAGGAGGCATCCCCCGTCCTTGAGTCCAAGAGCCTTATGGAGCTACTGCAACAGCAGTCTTACATAGATCAGCTCACGGGACTTTACAACAGGAGGTTCCTTGAGGAGATAGCGGACAAGCTCTCAGCCCAGGTCAAGAGGAGGGGAACGTCGCTGGGAATTCTCATGATAGATATTGACTACTTCAAGCAGGTGAACGATAAGTACGGACACGACGTTGGGGACAGGGTTCTGAAGGAGATAGCTCAGGTGGTGAAGAGCAACGTTCGGGAAGCTGACTACGTTATACGCTTTGGGGGAGAAGAGATACTTGTGCTCCTTGTGGATATAAGGGAGGGTACCGCGGAAAAGGTCGCTGAGAAGATAAGGAGGGCTGTTGAAGGTAAGGTTATAGAGGTCTCAGGTGGAGTTCTGAAGAAGACTGTGAGCATAGGGGTTTCAGAGTTTCCAAAGGACTGTGAGGGTAAGTTCTGGCAGTGCATAAAGTTTGCGGACGTTGCCCTTTACAGAGCAAAGGAGGAGGGCAGGAACAGGGTCGTTCGCTTTGAACCCGATATGTGGAGCGGGGAGGAATACTGAGGCTCTGGACATCCCAGTTCCCATGGAGGGATCTATTTACAGAAAAACTTGACAATATCATACTCAAGAAATATTATAAGGTTAGTTAAATAGGGAGGTAGAAGAATGATAAGCGAGAATCTGTTCTCTGCGAGGTCTCTTGAGTACTTGGAGACAGCAAAGGAGATAGCCCGTCAGCAGGGCGATACAAAGGTTGATACAGACCACCTTTTGATAGCACTTCTATCGGACGAGGGTTCTCCACTCGCGAAGTTCCTGGAAAAGAGGGGCGTTGAGAGAAGAGAGTTCTTGAAGAGGATAAAGGAACATCTGGACAACCTCAGAGGACAGATAGACAAGGCTGTTGAACAGGAAGCGAAACAGCTCATAAACCTGCGCTCCCAGATAATGCAGGTTAAGTCTGACATAGGTGGTGTTCAGGCGGAGCTCCAGAAGCTCAGGCAGGCGAGGGCGAGAATAGAGAGGGAGATAGAACAGGCGCGCAGGTACGGAGATTACTGGACTCTGGAGAGCCTTGAGCTTGAACTCAGACGGCTCAGCTCCCTTGAACAGAACTATCGCAGACAGCTTGAGAGTGTTGAGAAGAGCCTCAGCTCTGTGTTCAAACCTGAGGACGTAAGAGCTTTTCTTGAAAACAGGCTCTCCATAGACGGGTTGATAAGGAAGGCTATTGAAGACTCCTCCCTCATTCAGCAGATCAAGGAGATAGGCATATCCCCCGACAGGGTCATAGACAGGATAGCTGAGAAAGTCTTCGGGAGGAAGCCAGCCTTTGATTATAGCGAGTACCTTGTAAGAGTTCTTGAAAATGCCCAGAACAGGGCAGTGAGCGAAGGGGAGAGCCAGGTTCAGCCTTCCCACATAGGAGCCTCACTGATTGAGGCAAAGGATACTATCGGAGGTAGATTAATAAATCAGGTTATAGGAGGTGAAAGAGAGATGAAAGATGTAGGACAGGAACTTAAAGAGGAGGAGAAGTCTCCCCTTGAGAGGTTCGGTGTTAATCTCACCGAGCTTGCGAGAGAGGGAAAACTTGACCCTGTGATAGGAAGGGAGAGGGAGATAAACCAGGTTATAGAGGTCTTACTGAGAAGGACGAAGAACAATCCAGTCCTGGTGGGAGACCCGGGTGTTGGTAAAACCGCCATAGTTGAGGGTTTAGCCCAGAGGATAGTGAGCAAGGAGGTTCCACCCGAGCTTCAGGACAGGGAGATATGGGCTGTTGATATGGCTACCCTCCTCGCGGGGTCAAAGTACAGAGGAGAGTTTGAGGAGAGGATGAAGGCGCTCCTTGATGAAGTTAAGGAGAAGGGAAACGTAATACTCTTCATAGACGAGATACACACCATAGTGGGAGCAGGAAAGGCTGAAGGGGCTGTTGACGCTGGCAACATAATGAAACCAGCCCTCGCAAGGGGTGAGATAAGGGTAATAGGTGCCACCACCGTGGACGAGTACAGGAAGTACATAGAGAAAGACCCTGCCCTTGAGAGAAGGTTCCAGCCCATATACGTTGACGAGCCTTCGGAGGAGGAAACAGTTGAGATACTTAAAGGCTTGAGGCCAAAGCTTGAACAGCACCACAAGGTGAAGATATCCGACGAGGCGATAGAGGCAGCGGTCAAGTTAACCAAGAGATACGTAACCTTCAGGAAGCTACCCGACAAGGCTATAGATGCCCTTGACCAGGCGTCCGCAAGGAAGAAGCTCTCCGTCATATCCCTCCCTCCCGAGGTTCAGGAGATAGAGAGAAAGATAAAGTCTCTTGAAGAGGAGATAATGAAAGCTAACCTTGAGGGTGATTACGAGAAAGAGGCTCAGCTGAAAGTTCAGAAGGCTCAGCTTGAAAAGGAAAAGCAGGAGCTTATGGAGAAGCTCGGTAGCGTGGATATGAAGCTTCAAGAACTAAAGAGGAAGATAGAGGAGCTTGACAGGGAGATAATAAGAACCGCGGAGAGCGGGGACTACGAGAGAGAAGCCCAGCTCAAGATAGAGAAGGTGAACCTTGAGAAAGAGCTTAAAGCCCTTGAGTCCCAGAAGACTGAAGAGCTGGTAGTTGGCTGGGACGACGTTGCCCAGGTGGTTTCCGAATGGACGGGAATACCCGTAACAAGACTTAAAGAAGAGGAAATGGAAAAACTCCTGAGACTTGAGGAAGAGCTCCACAGGAGAGTCGTTGACCAGGAGCATGCGGTAAAGGCGGTTGCGGAGTCTATAAGAAGGGCGAGAGCTGGTCTGAAAGACCCCAAGAGACCCATAGCGAGCTTCCTTTTCCTCGGTCCCACTGGAGTGGGTAAGACCGAACTTTCCAAGGCTCTTGCGGAACTCCTATTCGGTGAAGAGGATGCCCTAATAAGGCTGGACATGTCTGAGTTCAAGGAAGAACACTCGGTAGCAAAGCTCATAGGTGCACCCCCCGGATATGTAGGATACGAAGAAGGTGGAAAGCTCACCGAGGCAGTGAGAAGGAAGCCCTACTCGGTCATACTCCTTGATGAGATAGAGAAGGCACACCCGAGGGTATTTGACTTATTCTTGCAGGTGCTTGACGACGGAAGGCTTACCGACTCTCACGGTAGAACCGTTGACTTCAGAAACACGGTCATCATAATGACCTCCAACATAGGATCTCAGTACCTCCTTAACATACCCGTGGACGCGAGCGAGGACGTGGTAGAGAGAGAGTTTGAGAAGGCTAAGGAGAAAGTTCTTGAAGAGTTAAAAGTTTTCTTCAGACCGGAGTTCCTGAACAGGGTAGACGAGGTGATAGTATTCAAACCACTCACTATGAGGGAACTGTCCAAGATAATTGATCTCCTGGTCGCCAATGTAAACAGGAGGCTCGCGGAGAGGAACATAAGAATAGAGCTTACCGAAGAGGCAAAGAAAGAGCTTGTCGCAAGAGGATACGACCCAGCATTTGGTGCCAGACCCCTGAAAAGGACGCTCCAGAGGTACGTGGAGACACCCCTTGCTGACAAGATAATCAGGGGCGGGATAAAGGATGGAATGACCGTGATCGTGGACTTCCAGGATGGGGAGTTCAAGTTCCTTTCCAAAGAGGAGTACCAGCCCACAGGCACCCCGAGTGG
>WGFS01000107.1 GCA_015492115.1 Aquificaceae bacterium | reverse complement strand
CCTAAGTACAGGGAAAAGTTCAGGTTGATAGAAAACCATCTCAGAGAGAAAGGGTTCAGATTCCGTGTGTGGACAGAAAAAGATGTTAATCCTCTGTATCTGGATAACATCAGGTTCCTGTACAGATATATCCAACAGCCTTCAGGTTATGGAATATACGCCGAAAGGGTTCTCTCCACAATCAGAAGGGCAGGGAAAGCCCGCATAGAGGATGTAATTACAGTGTTTCCTGAAAAGGAGAGAGCGAAAGTCCTGCCTGTCATATGGCACATGATTGCCAGGAACATAATACGCGCTGACCTGAACAAGCCTTTAAACGTTTCCTGTGAAGTATCCTGCACGGAGGCACAGAGGTGGGAGTAAATCTTAGTAAAGGTTCGGTCGTGAACATTGATGGCAGGGATTATGTTGTTGAGGGCTACAGGGATGCACAGACGCTTCTGCTCAGGGATATGGCAAGCGGAAAGCTGACAGTTTTCAACATGGAAGAAATCCTTGAAAAGGTGAAAACACCTTCTGTGGATAAGCTGGGCAACCCGGTTGAGGAGGAACTGCTGGAGATAGCCATGCAGAGGTACGAGGTGATAAAGGACCTCGTCCACCGCAGGGTGACCAGGCAGGAGGTTGAGTACACGGCGAGAAAGTATAACTGCCACCCTTCAACTTTATACAGATGGATCAGGATGTATAGGGAGGCTGGAAACGTATACGCCCTTATACCGAATTACAAGCGCCGTGGGAACAGAGGAAGAAAGATTCCCGAGGAGATCATGAAGTTGATGGATGAGATAATTGAGAAAGAGTACCTGTCAAAGCAGAGACCTCAGGCGAAGAAGGTCTATCGTATATTCGCTCTTGAATGCCAGAGGAAAGGTCTTAAACCGCCCCACTACAACACCTTCCTGCGGAGGATCGCGTCTGTGGAGAAGAGAAAGCTAACCAGATCAAGGGAGGGGAGGCTCGCAGGTCTAAAGTACGAGCCCATAAAGGGGGAGTTCACCGCGAGGTATCCCCTTGAAATACTTGAGGTTGACCACACACAGCTGGACATAATCGTCGTCGACCCGATATACAGGAAGCCCATAGGCAGACCTTACCTGACCGCCATAATAGACGTTTACAGCAGGGTAATATTCGGCTTTTACCTTTCCTTAGAACCTCCGAGCTTCTTCACCTTCGGACAGGCATTCTTCATGGGTGTGGCCCCCAAGGAGCCTTATATGGAGAGACTCGGCGTTGACGGGACGTGGGATGTGTTCGGACTGCCCCGTGGAGTAGTTATTCACACTGACAACGCAAAGGAGTTTCGCGGTAAGGACATTGAGAACTTTCTCAAAGCTTACGGTATAAACCAGGAGTTCAGACCCAAGAAAACTCCCCACTACGGAGGACACATTGAGAGGTTTTTCAGAACGCTCAACGAGGAGCTTCACCACCTTCCCGGAACCACGTTTTCAGAGCCCAGGAAGAGGAAGGAGTACGATTCCGAGAGAAAGGCGGCCCTAACCGTGGACGAGCTTGAGAGGTACATAGCTGAATTCATAGTCAACATCTACCACAGGAGGAAACACAGCGGGATAGGGGCTCCTCCGATAGACAGATACAGAAAAGGTATTCTCGGGGACGATAAGGTGCCAGGTGTGGGAATGCCAACGGTTCTCACTCCGGAGGAACTCAGAAAGCTCAGAATAAGCCTTCTGAGAACCGAGGAGAGGACCGTCAGCAGAAAGGGTGTTCAGATCAATTACGTTAACTACTGGCACGAGGTTCTTATCAACTTCATAGGTAAGAAACATCTCTTCAAGGTGGATCCGAGGGACATAAGCAGGATCTACTTTTTCAATCCCGGAGTCGGCGAGTATTATGAGATACCCTGCAGGAACACCACGTTCCCTCCTATGTCCGTATGGGAACTAAGGGAAGTCCTGAAACACCTGAGGTGTATGAACACGACTCACATAGATGAATACGAGATAGCCAGAGCTTACGAACAGCTGAAAAGGATACAGGAGGAGGCTGTGATTAAAAAGAAGAAAGCCAGAAGGGACTTGGAAAGGAAGAGGAGAAGGAAGGAGTCTGTGGTTTTTGAAGAAAAGCTTACAAAGAAGAAAAGCAAAGCCGAAGAGCTCCCGCCCCTGGACTCGGAAATAGAAGACTTTGACGTGGAGGTGTTCTAGTGAACCTTGAGGAAGTAAAGAGGCTGGACGATGAAGAGAGGATAAGATTCATCCAGAGAGACAGATTCGTTAAGTACCCGAGGGCAAGGAGGATACTTGACAGACTTGAAGATCTCCTCAAGTATCCGGATACACTGAGACCACCGTCTTTCATGATAGTGGGTGACCCCAACAACGGAAAGACCGCGCTTGCCCTGTATTTCCTGAGAAACAACCTCCCTTACGAACGTGAGAGTGGAGAAATCGTTTATCCCGTGGTATTTGTGCAGGCACCGGAGAAACCTGACCTGAGCAGGTTTTACGATTACGTTCTTGACGCTCTCAAGATACCCTACCGCAGAAGCGCACCTCTGTCTCACAGGGAAGCTCTCATAGAACAGGCTTTTGAGGAGTACAGTGTAAAGCTCATCATAATAGATGAAATACACAACGTACTCTCGGGGAGCACCCTCAAGCAGAGGGAGTTCATGAACGGGCTCAAGAACCTGACCAACTATACGAAGAGACCCTTAGTCCTCGTGGGGACCAAAGATGCTCTCATAGCCACAGACACGGATGCCCAGATAGCGTCAAGGTTCAAACCCGAATACCTGCCCCTCTGGACTTACGATAAAGACTACCTGAGCTTTCTGAATGCTATTGAGAAAACACTCCCTCTGAGAAAGAAGTCGGATATAGCTTTCAACGAACGGTTGTCCAGGAAAATCCTTGAGCTTTCTGAGGGATACATAGGGGAGATAGTTTCCATAATTAAAGAGCTTGCGGTTCTAGCCATAAGGTCGGGCAAAGAGAAGATAGATATCAGTCTGCTCAGGGAGCTCGGGTGGGTTGCCCCATCGGGAAGAAGGAACGTAACAGGTCTGGGATAGGGTATGGGCAGAGTAGCCAACAGTCCTTTCATAGAGAAGACGAGCGAGGAATTCAGGAGCAGGTTCTGCATCAGCGGATTTCCGTGGAAGCTGGAGCCCTTTGAGGATGAGCTTCTGTCTTCATACTTCGTGAGGCTTGCCTACGCACACCGCTTCAACCCTGCAACCTTTTACAGGGCTTACTTTCCTGACCTCAGGAAGATATTTTTTGACAGGGACATTGATCTCTGGCTTGGTGAAGATGTTATCTCCAGGATTGCCGATAAGGCTAAGATACCTTCAGAAAAACTGATAAATCTTTCCCTCAGGTCTTACACGGGTTACCTTTTTGAAACCCCATCCCTTCGCACGAAAACGGCTTTCATTGACCCGGTTGCAATAGAGGGAACAGTATCCCGAAGGGGATACAAGTTCTGTCCCGAGTGTCTGAAACGAGATAGGGTTCCTTACTTCAGGAAGCTGTGGCGAGTTTCTTTCTATACGGTGTGCCCTGAGCACAGAACTCTGCTCACCGACAGATGTCCTCAGTGCAACACACCCGTTTCTATACACAAACATGCAAGGCTGGAGGTGTTACCTCACTGTTACAGGTGCGGGTTTAATCTAGAAAATACACCGCCGAGAAAACTACCTGATGGTTCTGAAGGCATAAAAGCTGTGGAGTTCTTTACCGAAATTCTGAACAGGGGATACATGAAGCTGAACGGGGGCAGGTATGCTTACTCCCTGGCTGTCTTCTCCGCTGTCCGAATCCTCATCAGGATTATTCTCTGGCTATGGCGGGAAGGAAAAGGAGAAGATATGTTCAGCCATGACTGTTTTGCCGGTATAGAAAATCCAGGAAAGTATCTTTCTTGCACTAAGAAGATGTCCCATTTTGAAAACGCACCTGTAGAGGCAAAGTATTTCCTGTTCTCCGCCGTATTCCGCATCCTGCACAGTTATCCGGCTGCGCTCAGGGAGTTTATAGAAGCTTACAGAATCCCCTTCTATATGTTTGCCAAAGATGTAGGAGAGAAAAACCTGCCTTTCTTCCTGTGGGATGTAGTTAAGGAACATAAGAGTCCGTCGCTTAACGCTATGACTTCTGATGAGCTCAGGTCTGCCATGCTTGTGCTTGTCAGGAGAGGTATTGAGCCGACGCTGAAG
>WGFS01000106.1 GCA_015492115.1 Aquificaceae bacterium | reverse complement strand
GATGTGGTCTTTTACGGGAATCAGAGGAGGCTTGAGTACGACGTAATTGTTAAGCCCGGAGCAGACCTGAAGGCAGTCAGGTTTTCCTACGAAGGAGTTAAGGAGCTGAGGGTGAATGATAGGGGACAGCTCGTAGCGGTTCTTCCTTCTGGGAGAGAGGTAGTTCAGAGGAGACCCATCGTTTATCAAAGGGTGGATGGTAAGAGGGTGGAGCTGGAGGGCAGATACTCTGTAAACAGTGAAGGTGCTCTTTACACATATAGCTTTGAGGTAAAGGGTTACGACCCTGAGTATGCCCTTCTCATAGACCCTGTGCTCTCTTACTCCACTTACTTTGGTGGTACAAGCGGAGAGCTTGGAAGGGGACTTGCGGTTGACAGTTCCGGAAACGCCTACATAACTGGAAACACGGTATCGGCAGACTTCCCCACCCAGAACGCTTACGATGACACCTGTGATCCAAATGCAAGCTGTAATGATGTGTTTGTCACAAAGCTTGACTCTTCTGGCAACCTCGTTTACTCCACGTTCCTTGGAGGAAGTAATAGTGATTACGGTTGGAGCGTAGCGGTGGACAGCTCCGGAAATGCTTACGTAACAGGAGGGACATACTCAAGCGACTTTCCCGTAACCAACAACAGTGCCTGGTTAGGGGTTGAGGACGCCTTCGTTACAAAGCTATCCCCTGCTGGGAATACGATCCTTTACTCAACCTACATAGGTGGTGGTTACTTAGACACAGGATATGGCATAGCTGTGAACGACTCTGGGATAGCTTACATAACAGGAGAAACACGCTCAGATGACTTCCCGACAACCTCAGACGCCTATCAAAAGAGCATGGGTTTCTTCCCGGGTATGGATGCCTTCATGGTCAAGATAGATACTACCCAGGCGAACAACGGTGTAATTTACGCGACCTACCTTGGTGGTGCTGAAAGTGACAGGGGCTGGGACATAGCGGTTGACAGCTCTGGAAATGCCTACATAACTGGGTATACCAATTCAATGGATTTTCCTACGACAGCAAACGCCTTTGACAGTGACTGCGGGGTAAAAGATCCCTGTAGCAATCTTGCTATATACGATGCCTTTGTATCAAAGTTCAACTCCGTTGGCGGTCTTGTTTATTCCACATACCTTGGAGGGGACTCCGCGGAGGAGGGTCGCGGTATAGCGGTAAACAACTCCGGAGTGGCTTATGTGACAGGAGATACCGCTTCAAGCAACTTCCCGACCACGCCGGATGCGATTAAATCCAGCGGTGCAAGTGATGCTTTCTTCACTAAGATAGACACAACGAAAGCGGGAGGTAACAGTCTCTTATACTCCACATACTTTGGGGGAGACAGTGGAAGCGATTTCGGAAGAGATGTTGCGGTTGACAATGCAGGTAATATTTATTTAACCGGATACACAGGGTCTTCAGATTTTCCGGTCACGCAGGACGCCTATCAGGGAACCAAAGACAACTTCAACGATGCCTTTGTAACAAAACTTAATCCAGCAGGAGATACGGTGCTCTACTCCACGTTCCTTGGGGGAGGAGGCATAGATTACGGACAGGGGATAGCGGTCTATGGTTCAGGAGGAATCTATGTGGCGGGATACACCCAGTCAGCGGACTTTCCGACCCTGAACGCTTTTCAGAACAGCCTAGGAGGTGGACAGGATGCCTTCGTTGCGAAGTTTTCCGAACCTACACGCGACCTCATTGTTAGCAAGGTGGGTACTGGACAGGGAACGGTGACGAGTAGCCCACCCGGTATAGACTGTGGAAATGACTGCGAAGAGAGCTTTCCGAGCGGGACCAGTGTCGTGCTGACTGCAACCGCAGACGGCGGTTCGGAGTTTACAGGCTGGGGAGGGGACTGCTCAAGCTGTGGGACCAACACAACCTGCCAGATAATGTTAAACGCAGACAAGACCTGCAGTGCCAGGTTTGACAGCCCTTCCAGCTCAATCCCGAACGCTGAGTGTGGACAGATAACGATAAGCATTCAGGGAGGGCTATTAAAAGAAGCCCCCTTCGTTAGCAAGAACCTCCCCACCTTCCCGATAACCGCAAACGCTCCCTGTGGGGCTGTGAACATAAAGGCAACCCTGCCCGGAGCCAGTCTGACCGTAAACGTAACGTTTCCCAATATCCCTTCAAACGCTCACTTTTACAAACTTGTCAACGGAACTTACCACGACGTAAGTTCAGTTGTGCAGATAAACGGGAACACGGTGAGCCTGAAGGTTGAAGACAACGGAACCTACGACGGTGATACAAACTCGGGCGAGATAACAGACCCACTCGTCATGTTAGTTCCAGAAAGCGGTTCTGGAGGTGGTAATGGAGGGTGTTCTGCAGGAACATCACCCTTGGCTCTATTACTACCCCTTGCTGTGGTTCTGGTGCGTGTACTCAGGAGAAAGTTTGAGTAATGAGGTGTAACTCTCAGCGGGGCGGGTTTTTCCTGCCTCGCTGGGGCTAAAACAACATACCCCTCTGTTTATACTATATACTTGATGAATCTGACCGCAGAGATAAAGCTGGGGGCTTTCGTTCTGTTTACAGCTCTCTCTTTTGCATTCTTAATACTCACCTTCGGTGAGGTGCCCTTCTTAAAGCCGGAGACAAAGAGCTATGTGGTTTACTTCAAGGACGTGGGGGGACTCTCTAAAGGTGCTGAGGTCAGGGTGTCGGGCATAAGGGCAGGAAAGGTAGAGGACATAACCCTTGAGGACAGCAGGGTAAAGGTCGTCTTCAACGTGGAAAAAGGAATTAAGCTCTTCAGGGACGCCTCCGCAAGCATAGGAACGCTTGGACTGATGGGGGACAAGTACTTAGCGATAAAACCCGGAAGTCCTCAGGCGGGTGAACTCCCGGCGGGAAGCGAGATAAGAACCTCCGAGGGGGTTGCAGACACCGACAGGCTGATAAGGGAGCTTACCAGAACAGCGGAGGGATTTAAGCTCGTTGCGGAGAATCTGAATAAGATTCTGGAGGAGAACAGGAGAAATCTGAGAGAAACCCTTGAGAACCTGAACGCACTCACAGCGAGTCTGAAGAGGATGGCTGAGGAAAACCAGGAGAACCTGAAGACCACCCTCGCACAGATGGCACAGCTTACAGAAAACCTGAACAGAACCCTACCCGAAGCTGTAGCTTCTATAGACAGGCTTGCGGACGATCTCTCGGGTATAGCTGAGGAGAACAGAGAGGACATAAGGATACTCGTCGCCAATCTGAAAAACATATCTCAGGAGCTCAGGGGAAACCTTCCCCAGCTGGTTGAGAATATGAACGCCCTCTCAAAGAACCTGAACGAGGTTGTGAAGGAGAACAGAGAGGATCTGAGAAAGACCATACGAAACCTTTCAGAGATGACCACCAGACTCAAGAAAAGTTCAGATAAGCTTGACAGCATACTTGCAAAGATAGAGAGCGGTAAGGGAACTCTTGGCAAGCTGGTTACAGATGAGGAGCTTTACAACAGTGTTTCTAAAGGGGCAAAGCTATTCGGAGAAGCGGGTGATGTTATAACCAAGACGAAAGTCTTTGTAGGTTTTGGTGGAGAGGTGTACACAGGAGGGGACTCCAAGGGATACATGTCTCTGAGGATAGAACCGGACAAGAGAACCTACTACCTCCTTGAGATCGTGGGAGATTCAAGGGGAAGGGTTTACACCGAGCAGATAGTAGGTGATAATGAGATAGTTAAGAAGGAGTTCAAACCAGAGTTTACCCTCCAGATAGCAAAGAAGTTCTTTGTGGGCGAGAACGCTTACTTTGCGGTCCGTGCGGGGCTGAAGGAATCAACGGGAGGTGTGGGCTTTGATTTCTCTCCCTCCGAGAGGGTGAAGCTGTACTCGGACATATGGGATACCGGGAGGAAGGATAGACCCGGGGAGAAGGGGCTCAACCCCAACCTACAGATAGGACTTCAGCTCAGGATAAAGGGTCCCCTCTACACACGTTTTGGGGGCGATGATCTACTGAATGAAAAACTCAGAGGTGCCTTCGTCGGGGCGGGGCTTGAGTTCTCCGAGGAGTATCTCAAGTACCTATTGGGTGGAATGGGGCTTCCCTTTCCCTGAAGTGTATTTTAATTTATATGAGGGGTGCCATGTATAGAGATCAGATAAGAAACCTTTACAGGACAAACCTCAACCTGAGTGCTGAGGACAGTCTCCTCGTTTTTACCGACGATGAGAAGGAATACCTGAAGGAGCTTATAGGTGAGTTTGAAGAGGTCGGCAGGGAGTTTACCCACAGGGTCAGGTCCGCTGTGTATCCCTCAACCAGAACCCACGGTGCGGAACCACCGGAGGGGCTCTGGAGGTTGACCTTCGGAGATGAGGCGATAAACGAACTGAGAGAGAAAGGTCTTCTCAATAAGATCCTCTCAAAGGAGAACTACCCACAGGAAGAAGTTGTAGGCATACTAAAGGAGAAGGCTGAGGACGTACCCAACGTTGTAGTAGCCTTCCCATACTTTTCAACGACCCACACCTTTTTCAGGAAGGTGCTAACGGAGAGCTTCGGCGCAAGGTATGCATCCATGCCTCTCTTTGACCCGACGATGTTTCTCACATCCATGAACGTGGACTGGAACTATGTCGCGGGACTGAGCAGGGAGATAGCGGAGATGCTAACCGAGGCTGAGTGGGCACACGTGAAGTCTGACTACGGAACGGACATAGAGTTCTCCATAAAGGGCAGGAAGGGGATAGCTGACACAGGATTATTCCACAGACCAGGAGAGTTTGGAAACCTCCCCGCAGGAGAAGCCTTCACAGCTCCCGTGGAGAAAGAAGCCTACGGGAAGCTCGTTATACTATATGCACCGGACAGGGAGCTGGAGAGACCCATAACCCTGAAGTTCATAGACGGAGGTGTTGAGAGCATAGAAGGGTTTGAAGACTACAGGTACTTTATAGAGGATGTATTCAAGAGGATGCCTTCCGCAAGGTTCATAGCGGAGTTTGGAGTTGGAACGAACCCCAAGGCTTCCAGACCGGACAACATACTTGAGGCTGAGAAGATACTGGGCACGATACACATAGCGATAGGTGACAACCACACCTTTGGTGGTTTGAACAGGGTAGGGTTTCACACCGACTACGTTGTATTCAAGCCCACAGTTCTTATAGGAGGAAAAGGATGGGAAAAAAAGCTACTGCTAAGAGGCGAACTCCAGAAGATATAAAGATCGAGTTCATAAAGAAGGTTCACCTCTTTGAAGACCTGAGCCCCGACGAGCTTAAAGAGGCGGTCAAGTACATGACCTTTAAGGAATACGATAAGAACGATTACCTCTTCTTTGAGGAGGACGCGGAGCCCGGGATATTCATCCTCGTTGACGGACTCGTAAAGCTCATAAAGGAGACCCAGGATGGAAAGACGATAATAGTTCGTCTCGTGTTCCCGGGGGATGTCTTCGGATGGATAGAGTGGGGCAAGAACACTCCCAAGAGTACCTATACCGCCATGGCGGTCCTGAAGACAAGAGTTCTGTATATTTCCAACAAAGACTTCATAAACCTTGCGATAAAGTACCCTGCGGTAGCCATAAAGATGACCTGCGATGCAACCGCAAACCTGCTCCATACTTACGAGATCCTCAAGAGCATAGCGTCCGGAAGGGTTGAGGAGAGGATAGCCAAGGTCCTTCTGGAACTGGCTGACAGGATCGGGGTTAAGAAGAACGGGAGGATAATAATCCGACTTCCCCTCACGAGGCAGGATATAGCGGAGATGACAGGGACTACGGTAGAGACCGCAATAAGGGTTATGAGCAGGTGGAAGAAGCAGGGAATAATAAACACGGAGAGGGGCTATATAGAGATAATAAACCGGAGAGAGTTAGAGAAGCTTTTGGTATAAAATAAGTTAAGCATGAGAAGGCTCTTACCATTACTCCTTTTCTTAATACCCTTTTTAACCTACGGGATGTCTGAGCCTGCTCAGATACCACCTGAGCTGAGGAATCTCAAGGCAAGGGTAAGGGACACGAAGGGAGTTGTTCACGAGCTCAGAGCCTTCAGGTGTAACGAGGGTGCTACTTTGAAGTTCAAACGCGGGAGCCTTGACTACACTCTGTCACTGTCCTCCATAAAGTCAATAAAGGTTCTTCAGGTTGAGGGGGGATCCGTTAAGGTTCTGGTTCTGCTCAAGGATGGTAAGAGGGAGAGCTTTGAGCTTCCCCCTTCAACGAGGTGTACCGCCCAGACCGATGTGGGGAACGTTAGCTTTTACATAACTGAGGTAAAGAGCATAGAGCTTTATCAAGGAGAGGTAAAATGAGGAGGTTCTTCCTACCTATAATCGCTGGTACTTTCTTTCTGGCTGGTTTCTTTGTAGGGGTGTCCAAGACAGTGTCCTCTGAGGATGAGTACTCCTACCTGAAGCTCTTCACGGACGTTCTCAAGATAGTAAAGGAGAACTATGTGGAAGAGCCCAACATGAAGGACATGATATACGGCGCCCTGAACGGGATGGTTTCAGCCCTTGATCCCTTCTCCTCCTTCTTTCCTCCGGAGAAGTACAAGGAGTTCATGGAGGAAACCGAGGGCGAGTTTGGGGGGATAGGCATAGAGATAAGCATGGAGAAGGGAAGACCCATAGTCGTCGCCCCGATAGAGGGAACACCAGCCTACAAGGCTGGTCTTAGAGCGGGAGACATAATAATAGCGGTAAACGGAGAGGATACCTTCGGCAAGACTCTCCTTGACATAGTCAAGCAGATAAGAGGCAAGCCGGGAACTAAGGTCAAGCTCACCATAATGAGGAAGGGAGCGGACAAGCCCTTCACCGTTGAGATAACGAGGGCTGTGATAAAGATAGAGAGCGTGAAGTACACCAAGTACGGGGATATAGGCTACGTAAAGCTTACCCAGTTTCAGCACTACACCTCAAAGGATCTGAAAAAGGCTGTAAAAGACCTTCTCTCCCAGCATGTTCGGGGTTTCATAATAGACCTGAGGAACAACCCCGGCGGACTCCTCTCCGAAGCGGTTAAGGTCTCGGACATATTCCTGCCGGAAGGAAAGCTCGTGGTTTACACAAAGGGTAGAAGGGACGAGGAAAAGTACTACGCGAAGGAAAAGCCAACGGTTCCCACCTATCTTCCCGTTGTGGTGCTCATAAACAAAGGTTCTGCAAGCGCCTCGGAGATAGTAACAGGAGCCCTTCAGGACTACCACAGGGCGACGATAGTGGGTGAGAAGAGCTTCGGTAAGGCTTCCGTTCAGAACATCATCCCCCTGGAGGACGGTTCAGCCCTCAAGCTCACCGTCGCTTACTACTACACACCCAAGGGCAGGCTGATACACAAGAAGGGTATAGAGCCGGACGTAAAGGTCACGATGGACAACAAAACCTGGGAAAAGCTTGCGGAGACCATAAGGAAGATGAGGATAGAGGGCAACGGCAAGAAGGTTATACTCCTTCCTGAGATAGATGTACAGCTGAGAAAGGCGATAGAGGTTCTGAAGGCACAGATGCACAAAAAAGATGCTGCATGATAACCCTTGCGGTTGAAACCTCCTGTGATGAAACAGCCTTGGCTCTCTACAGCTCCAAGGAGGGAGCCATTGGGGACGTCCTTCTCTCCCAGGCTAAGCTCCACTCACCCTTCGGTGGCGTTGTCCCGGAGCTCTCCGCGAGAGAGCACACGAGAAATCTTCTCCCCCTCCTTGACAGACTCCTGAAAGAAACAGGTTTTGACCTGAAGGAGGTTGACTTCCTATCCTTCACCCTGACCCCGGGTCTTATCCTCTCCCTCGTTGTGGGCGTTTCCTTTGCAAAGTCCATAGCCTACAGCTTTGAAAAACCTCTCGTTCCTGTCCACCACCTTGAGGGACACATATACTCTGTCTTTTTAGACAGGGAGGTTGAGTATCCCTTCGTAGCCCTCATAGTCTCGGGAGGGCACACAGACCTCTTTTTGGTTGAAGGATTCGGGAGGTACAGATTCCTCGGTGGAACCCTTGACGATGCGGTGGGGGAAAGCTACGACAAGGTCGCTAAGATGCTCGGGCTCGGGTACCCCGGTGGACCCGTGATAGACAGGCTGGCGAGGGAAGGAAAACCTCTTTACAGGCTTCCGAGACCTCTCATAGACAGTGAAGACCTCAACTTCTCCTTCAGCGGTCTGAAGACAGCTGTAATGAACCTGCTCAGGAAGGAGAGAGAGTACAGGGTTGAGGACGTTACAGCTTCCTTCCAGGAGGCTGTGGTTGAGGTTCTCCTTAAAAAGAGCGTCAGCGCCATGGAAAGAACGGGGGTCAGAAGGCTCGTGATAGTGGGCGGTGTCTCCGCAAACAGCAGGCTCAGGGAGGTCTTTTCAGAGAGGGCAAGAGAGCTTGGCTTTGAGCTTCACATACCTCCCGTAAGGCTCTCAACGGACAACGCTCTCATGATAGCCTACGCTGGCATTGAGCGCTTCAAGAGGGGGATAACAGCACCCCTGGATATAAACGCCGAGCCAAACATCCCCCTTGAGGAGTTCGGGAAGCTATGGAGCTGAACCCCGGAGCTTATCAAGGGCTTTCCTGAATATCTCCTTATCTCCTTTATACTTCAGAAGCTCACGGGCTTTCTCTACGGGAAAGAACTTAGCGTCCAGAACCTCCCAGGAGGGTCTGGGTTCCCCTTCAACGTACTCCATGAGGTAGTACTTGACCCTCTTGAATATCTTCTCTCCCTTCAGCTGGTACCAGTAGCTGATCTCCCCCACATAATCAACCACCTTTCCCCTCACGTTCGTCTCCTCAAGCACCTCCCTTACCGCTGTCTCCTCCGGCTTCTCCCCCTTTTCAACGTTTCCCTTGGGGAAAGACCACACACCTGAAGGGTTCTTTATGAGGAGAACCTCATCGTCCCTGAAGAGGACACCCCCTGCTGAAAACTCCCTTCTCACCGGTTTACGAGCTCCACAAGTTCTTTCGCACCCCTTATGGTGTTCTCCGTCTGGGTTCCCATGAGCCTCGCCACCTCCGCGAGCTTCTCCTCAGGGGTGAGTCTCCTGACCCTCACGTAGGGTATCTCCCCGAGGTACTCCTTCTCGGTAACGAAGTTCACGTCCCCCGCAGCGCATACAGGAGCGGAGTGGGTTATGGCTATTACCTGCATGTTCTTAGAGAGCTTCTTCAGGAGACGTGCGAGCTTGACGGAGGTCTCTCCACTCACACCTACGTCCACCTCATCAAAGATGTAGGTCTCGGCTGGGGGTTGTATGAGCGCTATCGCCAGGAAGAGCCTCGTAAGCTCACCCCCGGATGCGACCTGTTCAATAGGTTTAAGCTCCTTACCGTAGGAGGAGAAGAGGAAACGAACGCTGTCAGTCCCGTACCTTCCCAGTTCCCTCCTGCCCAGCTCAACCCTTAGCTTCGCCCTCTCAAGATTGAGTTCTTTGAGAACACTCTCTATCTCCTCCTCAAGCCTCCTCGCGGTCTCCCTCCTCTTCCTGCTCAGCTCATCGCTCAGCTCACGGAGTCTGCCCTCAACAAGGGATAGCTCCTCTCTGAGCTCCTCTATCCTGTCCTCGTATCCGTAAGACCTTGAGAGTTCCCTTTTTATCTCCTGAGCCTCCTCAAGGATCTCGGCGTAAGGTTTTCCATACTTCTTCTCAAGTCGCTGTACCTTGAAGAGTAGCTCGTTTATCCTGTCTATCTCCTCCGGGGAGAGCTCAAAGTCCTTATCTCTGAGAGTGGAGGAGAGCTCGGACAGTTTCTCCTTGATAACCGCGAGTTCCTCAGCCTCCCTCTCAACGCTCGGGTCAAGCTCCCTAACCCTCCAGAGGAGTTTTAACGCGTAACCCACGTCTGAGTAGGCTGATCCTTCCGCATCGTAAAGGTACTGAAGTACCTCGTTCACCAGCTTCTTTATCTTCTCAAGGTTCTTCAGGGTCTGTGCCTTCTCCCTGAGCTCCTGAACCTCCTCCGGGCTCAGTCCCACATCCTCTATCTCTCTCAGCTTGAACTCCAGAAAGTCCCTCTTCTGGAGTAGCTCTTCCTTTCTGCCCACGAGCTCTTCAAGGAGCTTCCGCTTTGCAGAGTACTCCCCGTAAAGCTCCTCAACATCCTTCACAAGCCTTTCAAGCTTCCCGAACCTGTCTATGACCCTGAGCTGGAACTCTGGCTTCAGAAGTTTTATAAACTCGTTCTGTCCCTGAATGGAGACAGTACCCTCAAGGAGCTCCCTGACAGTCCGGGCGGAGGTTCCCCTTCCGTCAAGGAAGTACCTGCTCCTACCACCTCTTATCTCTCTCCTCAGTATCACCGCGGAGCGGTCTCTCTCAAGCTCAACCTCAACAGCTGTTCCCTCCGGGTAATCCCCCTGCCTTCCCATGACGAACTCAAGGGCTGATATGGTCATAGACTTCCCCGTGCCCGTCTCCCCGGAGACTATGTTCAGCCCCTCGGAGAACTCAATCTCTAAGTCCTTGATAAGTATGAAACTTTCTATGGAGACTCTCCTGAGCATAGGTAATAATATCGGAACTTGACACCCTCAATTCAACGCCCAAGGAGTCTCCTCAGAAATACCATGAGGGGCAGTGTGAGAAAAGCCAGTCCGCTGTTTCCAGAGGCACACCCTCCGGAGGCACAGCCAGCCTCACTTCTTGCGGACAGGCTGACGCTGAAGTTCAGCCCAGAATCGGAAAAGCTCACGTAGAGTTTGCCCGCGTAATCTCCGGCGTCCCCGGGAGAGAAGGCGACCAAAACCCTGCACTCATCAAAGGTGTTCAGGCTCCTGCCAGAGCACTCGTCCTTTGAGATATAGAACCCGTTGCCCTCAACCCTCACGCTCGTGACCTTAACACCGCTGTTTCCCGTGTTCCTTACTCTGAACTCCTTCGTTGTGGTTTCGCAGGCGGAGACGTTCCCCCAGCTCAGGTAGAGGGTGGAGGCGCAGACCTTGGGTGAAACCTCGTTGGTCAGGAGGGAGTAAAGGTCAAGGATGTTGCAGGTGTAGGTCTGACCCGATAGGGATATGT
>WGFS01000105.1 GCA_015492115.1 Aquificaceae bacterium | reverse complement strand
CCTACGAGCTTGAGGTGAGAATTGAAGAGCTGGTAGCGAAGCCGGTCTTAAGCCGGCTCTCCTCTCTGCTTATAAGACTCCTTGAGAAGTTCGGGGATGAGGAAGGAAACATAAGACTCTCCCTCTCCCACAGGGAGCTTGCGAGCCTGATAGGGGCAACGAGGGAAGCGACCACCTTAGCCCTGAACGAGCTCAAGCAGATGGGGGCGATAGAGGTTGGGAGAAGGAGGATAAGGGTCCTTGACAGAAACACCCTTGAGGAGGTGAGGGAGTTCTAAGCCCTGAAGTCAACCTTTGCGAGCACTCCGGAATTTCCCGACTCCGTGAGGTAAAGTCCGAGGTTCTTCAGGACTCCTGTGCTTCCCAGATTGAACACCGTCTTGAAGCTCCCCGTGTATAAGGCTCCCACGCCGAGCCGGGACAGGCTCACAACCCTGTCTTCGCGGGCGTTCCTGAGCCAGACCTTAAGTCTGCTGAAGGCGGGGTCTCCCTCGTCAAGCCACCCGTTCCCGTCGCTGTCCAAGGAGCTGAGCTCAGAGAAGGCGTCTCCCGTCCTGACACCCACTATCTCACCCCTGTCAACCCTGTTGTTGGAGTTGCGGTCAAAGAAGATAAAGCCCTTCCCCTCAGCCAGGAGGGGAACCTTCTCCTTCTTCCCGTCCCCGTTGATGTCAAACTCAAACCTCGCAGGAGATAGAAGCTCCGGTGATCCGTTCAGGTCTATTATCAGGGGGTCAACGAGGGCAACGCTCCCCGAGCGGACTGTCTTATCGCTCACCTTCAGCTCCATGTTAAAGAGCTTGAAGTTAACCTCGAACCTGAATACCCTCCCGTCCTTCGTCCTCACCTCTCCGTAGGCAAAGAAGTTCAGCCTGTTGGCTTTAACGGATACGTTCTCCTCCTCGTAAACCGCCCCGAACTGAGGCTCATTCACGGGAGGAAGCTCGGTACTTGTCAGATCTTCAATAGACAGGGTCTTTACCTTTTTGCCCGTCAGGAGCTCTATGAGCTTCTTAATTATGAGCTCCTTTGCGTCCTCCACACTATCTGCCTGTATTGGTTGCATCTTCACCCTGATAGGAATCACCCCGAAGGGGTTCTTCCGGGGCTCTTCCCTTATGAACGTTATACTCCTTCTCTGGAAGCTGAACTCCAGGCTCTGAACCTCTCCACCCAGGGAGACATGAGAGTCTTCAACCCTCATAGATCTTTATTTCGGGCTGTGAGATCAATTTTTGATGATGACGCCGAAATTTACGAGCTCCTTCAGGAACCTCTCAAGGTAGGCTTTCACCTCCTCCCTATCCTCTCCGAGATCCCTGCATTCCAGGGCTTCCTCAGGGCTCATCCCACCGGTAATATCCTTTAGAAAGGAGTAAACGAACTCGGTGAGTTCAACGTTTCTGACCTCTTCGGTGTTTCCCCTGTAAAGCAGTAGGTAGTAATCCCCTTTCTCTCCAAGGATATCCTCGGTTGAGACACCCTCACACCTGTGGACAGGGTAAGAGAAATGCAGGAGTCGCGACGTTGAGGATAGCCTGTATTTACCTTCCCAGTGAAAATCCTCAGAGGAGGCGTCGTCGGGAGCGTTGAATAGCTCTATCTCCAGCCACTCGTACAGGAGTAGCTCCTCCAGAAAAGGGAGCGTATCTTTGAAGTGGTAATCTCTACCTCTGAAGAACTCCACGAACTCCCTGCCAAGCTCTATCAGAAGAGGTTTTGTGTGTATTTCCCTCAGGAACTCATCAACGATGGTCTCAAGCTCTCCCTCTACGTATGAGGAAAATACGGGAAAGGAAGTTCTTATGAAGTCCTCAAACCTGTTATAGACGAGTTGATGATAGACCTCAAGGTTATGCTCCTCGGGATCCTTTACACCCTTTGCGGTCTCAAACAGTTTTCTCATCTCATACAACTCTCTGCGCATCGCACGCACCCTTTATCTCTTCAAGTTCCTCCAGTAGCTCCTCATAGGGAGGTATGTTGTTATCCCTCTCCAGCAGTACGGGCAGGTCGGGTCTCTTTGATAGTAGATAAATCAGGAGTTTTATCACCTCCTCCTTAACCCTCTCCCCGTGGGTATCTATGAGTATCCTGTCTCCCCTCTCGTGCCCCGCTATGTGAACGTAAGCTACCCTGTCCAGAGGCAATCTGTCTATGAACTCGTAGGGGTCGTAACCGTGGTTCACAGAGTTCACGTAAACGTTGTTCACGTCAAGGAGCATGTAGGCGGAGCTCTCTTCCAGAATTGCGTTTATAAACTCCCACTCTTCCATACCTTTCAGCGGAACGTAGTAGTAGGAGATGTTTTCAAGTATAAGGGGCATCCCGAGGAAGTCCTGAACCCTCTCTATCTTCTCAGAGACGTGTTTTACCATACCCTCGGTGAAGGGAAGGGGGAAGAGGTCGTGAAGGTAATCTCCCTCCATAGAGGAGAAACTCAGGTGCTCCGAATATACGCCTATCTCAAACTCCCTGAAGAACTCCTTAAGCTCCTTCAAGAACTCGTAGTTGGGCTCATCTGGAGAGCCTATGGAAAGGGACAGCCCGTGACACACAACGGGGAAGCGCTCTCTCACGCCGTGAAGAACTCTCTTAAAAAAACCTCCCCTTCCCATCCAGTTCTCGGGGGCGATCTCAAACCACCGTGGAGACCTTTCAGAGGTAAGTACATCCTCAGCGAAGGAGTATCTTAACCCCAAACCGAAGCCTTCAGGAACTTTTAACTCCATATCTAAGGATAAACTTAACCCATATTTACATGAATTTGGTGAGATAAATTACAGATAAGCACCCAAAAGGGTTTATAGTTAAGTTACAAGGAGGTGTAGAAGCCATGAACAGAAAGCAGAAACTTATAAGCCTTTTGGGCTCAGCGGTTATACTCGGACTGGGAGCTGAAGGTGTAGCTCCCGCTCATGCAGGTGAGGGAAAGTGCGCAGGCATGAAGGGTGGTGACAAGAGTCAGCAGACGAAAGAGGCGACGTGCGCTGGCATGAAGAAGGAGGAGAAAGAGAAGACCAAAAAGAAACAGAAGGAGATGACCTGCGCAGGACCCGGGGGATGCGGAGGGAAGATGAAGAAGGAAGAATCTAACTCCTAACAGCCTTTCCCGCGAACCTTAAGGAGAGTAAACCATGACCGTAAATCTAAAGGGTGTAGTTTACGCTTACGAGAGGACTGGGAAAATCCTACCTCCCCTCCAGTCCCTCTTTCTTCTCTTTATAAGGCTGTACTGGGGCTGGCTCTTTGCTCAGGCGGGTTACGGTAAACTCACCCACATAGACAGGACAGCAGAGTTCTTCGCAAGCCTGGGAATGCCCTTTCCCATTTTCAACGCCTACTTCATAGGGCTCACAGAGTTTTTAGGGGGTTTTCTAATTAGCCTTGGGCTTGGAACCAGATTAGTTGGAGCGTTCCTCGCAGGAGAGATGTTCGTAGCTTACCTCGTAGCCCACAGGAGCGAGCTCCTGAACATGTTTTCCCAGCCTGACGAATTTTACACAGCCCCTCCCTTTACTTTTATGTATACAGCTCTGATACTCCTCCTGTTCGGAGGAGGAAAGCTGTCCGTTGATACACTTATAGAGAGAGTTTTAAAAAGCTTGAAGTAAGGGTTCACGGTCTCTTACAGTCCCTGAAGGTCTCCCACACGTACCTGTTGAGAGGGTAGTTCAGGGATTCCCACTCCCTCTTTGACGCATCGTAAACCCTCATACCTCTGTAACCTGCTATGTCCATCACGGTGTAAACAAACGCAGCTCCAGTTCCACCGAAGCAGAAGAGAAGGACTTCATCGTCCTTGCCTATCCCCTGATTTCTGAGGAAATCCTCCACGTAGTCTGGAACTTCTATAACGAGCTTACCAGTATCCTTATTCCTCTTTACCCACCACTCCCAGGAGAAGGGAACTGAGCAGGGAACATGCCCATACTTCTTTGCCGCAGGAAACTTGGATACTCCGAAGTAGTGCCCCACTGGTCTTCCATCAATTATAGGTTTTTTGCCTATGTTCTTTAACAGATACTCAGCGTCTATCTCCTTGTAAGGGTCGTACTTAGCCTTGAAGTTGCCCTCCTTAACTTCAGGCTCATCGTAGCTTATCGGATACCTCTTCTCATTTATAGAGTGATACCAGAGCCATGAAGACCAGCCTCCGTCCAGTAGGGCTACCTCTCTGTGACCAAGCAGATGGAATATCCAGTAAGCGTACACAGTCCCCAGTATCTCGTTCATAGTGTTCCCTTTGTAATAGAGGACTACCTTTGAATCGTTGTTTATCCCCCACCTCCTGAAAAGTTTTTCATACTCTTTCACGGGCTTTCTAACAAGAGCCCCTGTCCTCTCATCCATAACCCTCCAGTCCTCCTTTTCGGTCAGCCTTGCACCGGGTATGTGCCCCTCTGCGAGGTAACTCTGAGAGTTTGAGAACTCAAGGATCACCAGGTCTCTATCCCTGATATGCTGGCTCAACCATTTTGGCGACACAAGCTTGGGCATGGAGAAGGAAACTCCCATCGTGACGAGCAGAGCTATAAACAGTCTCATCCCTTACCTCCTGGTACCGATAGAGTTAAAAGTAAACCTTCTACCCAGCTGGAAGTCAAGTCTCGGTGAGCCTGTTGGAAAAATACCCAAATTACGGAGGGAAAGGAATAACAGAGTCATACACGCCCTCAAAAGATTAAGACACAATAAAAGGAGCTTATGCAGAAGAATGAGATTGTAAAGAGCAAACCTCGCAAGAACATACAAGCTCGCTGTGTGAAAGTCCCTAACACAATCCCTGTCGCCAAACCTGTTCTTCACAATCCCTATTACCTGCTCCACCCTGTACCTGTTCTTCTTATACACCTTCCTCCTACTCTCATAGTTTCCCTTCGCCCATAACCTGATTGAATGCCTTACCCTCGTGTGAGTCGTGTCCCTAACAGGCACTATAGCATACATGTTCAGTCTCTTTACCTCCCTCAGTATATCCACCTTCCCATAGTAGGCATCTCCAAGGAAATACCTTGCCCTGAACTTAATGTTTCTGAGCATGGAGCCCAGGAGCCTGCATTCGTCTGAATAGGCTCTTCCTACATTCACTCCCACAACTACAGCTTTTCCCTTTACCACTCCTACGAGTACTTCTGTCTTTACGTGCGACCTTACCTGTCTTATCTCTTTGCCTTTCATCCACAGGAGTCTAAATGTGTCTGAATAACCAAATCCCGTTCCATCTGCTATAAGGCAGTGAAACTCTCTGGCTTTCAGTTCTCTCATTATCTCTCTTGCTGTTGTATGGATTAGCTCCTTAAGGCAGGAATTTTCAATTTTTCTGAATCTGTACCACAGTGTGGTGTGGTCTGGGGCTTTTGGGAAGATGTCTTTGAGTCTTTGTTCTAAGTCTCTGAGTGACAGGTTTTCAAGGACTTTAAGGAGCAGGGCAAATAGGATTATGTGGTCTGGGTATGTGGGTGGTCTTCCTCTCTTTGGGGGTCTACTCTTGATGGTCTTGCACAGCTGTCTGGATTTTACTAAAATGAGTCTTGTCAGCTCTTTGTTGTTCTTCGTCCTCATTCTTCCTTTTTTACTCTTTCTCCCCCTTTGTGTCTATATTTTTTAAACGGGCTCAGGCTCAGACCTGCCCGTAAATTTTTCGTATAAACTAAACCTGTAAGGGACGATTTATCTGACATGGACTTTGGTGTGTACAGAAGGGCAATCCTTGATACTGCGGGAAACCTCTTTGCCCATGAGTTTTATCTGGAACCACTCTCCACGAGCGAGCTACCCAAGGAGATCCTTGAAAACAAGATGGCGGTTATAACCATAAGGACGCTGGCGGAGTACGGACTCAAAAGGGTGGGCGAGGGAAAAAGAGTCTTCGTATCCCTCCCGATAGATACACTCATAGTCAAGGCTTATGAGCTTCTAAACCCAAAGCTTACAGGTTTTAAATTGCTTCCAGCTGTCGTAGGTGTGGGGAAAACCGTATACACGCGTGCCATGGACAGCATAGGGAGGCTCCGCCTTGAAGAAGCTGTAATATCGGTGCACCATGACCTGCTCAGACAGCACCCTGACATAATCCAGTACGCGGACATTATTGAGTTTACCGCGGTGAGGGCCGACCCAAGAGACGTAAATCAGGTTGAGAACATAGGGAAGAAGGTTCTCGTGAGTGGTGTTGATTCAAAGGAACTCTACGACAGATTTGTGGATCTCGCGGACTACATTGAAGGGGACTTCGTCAGCCCAGCGGAGGAGCTGGAACAGATAAAGCTCGCACCCTTCCTGAAGAGCACCCTCCTTAGACTTCTGGTACTGATGAACACTGCCCAGACCCCGAACGAGTTCGCCAAGGTCATTGAGACGGACGTTGGCTTGAGCGCGAAGCTTTTAAGGTTCATAAACTCTGCCTACTTCGCACTCAGAAAAAAGATCAGGAGTATAGAGCAGGCGACGGTTTACTTCGGGTTAAAGAACATAAAGAACTTCATCCTCGTGCTTGCTATAAACGATTACGCTTCCGTTGAAAACCCTACCCTCTGGAGAAAGGCTCTTATAAGGGCAAAGGTTATGGAGGAGTTTGCAAAACATGTCCTGCCGGAAAACACCAGCGAGGCTTACCTTGTAGGACTGTTCTCCCTGATAGACAGGATCCTTGATGTCAGTATTCCCGACTTCCTGATGGAGGTGAACGTTGACGACCTGATAGTTTCAGCATTCACCGATAAGAGGAGTGGGCTCGCCAGATTACTGAACATGGCTGTTTTAATAGAGGAGAACGAGAGGTCCATAAAACACGCTAAGAACCCCAGCGAGGTCGGTATTCTGAAGAGCATAGCCAAGAGCCTGAACACGAGCCCGGAAGAGGTTATGGATATAGCCAAAAGAAGCTACGTAATGGCGGACACGGTCATACACCTCTGATCTTGAAGTTCTCGTTAGATAACATGTCCATGAGGCTGTCCAGCGTAACCGGTGGTGAGAAGTAAAAACCCTGAGCTTCATCGCACTGCCAGAGCTTCAGAAATATGAGCTGTTCCTCTGTCTCAACACCCTCCGCGGTAGCCTTAAGCCCGAGGTTATGAGCTATCGCTATTATTGTGGTCGCTATCGCAACATCGTTCGGGTCAGAGACAACGTCCCCTATAAAGGATTTGTCTATCTTGAGCTTGTCCACGGGAAAGTACTTGAGGTAGTTAAGGGAGGAGTAGCTGGTGCCAAAGTCATCTATGGCTATGGATATGCCCATCTTCTTCAGCTCTCTCAGTACATCTGCGGACTGCTGTTTGTTCTTCATAAGGACGCTCTCAGTTATCTCAATCTCAAGAAAGTTCGGGTCAAAGCCGGTCTCGTTCAATATATCCTTGAGTTTCCGAACAAAATCGCTCTCGGCGATCTGCTTGGTGGATATGTTAACCGCTACTTTCAGGGGGAAACCCTTATCCAGAAGCTTCTTCCCGTCCTCACAGGCTCTCTTCAGGATCCAGTATCCCAGAGGAACTATGATATCCGTATCTTCAGCGACGTGCATAAAACGCCCCGGAAGTATCACGCCCCTGTCCGGATGATGCCAGCGTATGAGGGCTTCCACACCAACCATGCTGTTTGTCTGAAGCTCAAACTGGGGCTGGTAGTAGAGTACGAACTCCTCCCTCTCCAGGGCATCCCTCAGCTCAGCCTGGAGGGTGAACCTTTCACTTACCTTTAAGTTCAGTTCATTGGTAAAGAACTTGTAAGAGCTCTTGCCGAGCTCCTTTGCGTGGTGCATGGCTATGTCCGCATTCCTGAGCAGGGTCTGGGGATCGCCACCGTCTATGGGATATATGCTTATCCCCGCTGTAACCGTGATGTATATCTTCTGCCCCTCCAGAAAGAAGGGGGTGGTCACACTCTTCAGGAAACCCGAAACCAGTTCCTCAACATCATCTATGCCCGACACGGAGTCAAGAACCACAACGAACTCGTCACTCCCAAACCGAGCGACCATAGTGTTCTGGGGAAAGTGGGACGTGAGCCGGTGAGCAAAGGCTTTCAGCAGACTGTCCCCGACCTCGTGTCCGAGGGTGTCGTTTATGAGCTTGAAGCTGTCTATGTCAAAGAATATGACCGCGAGCTTCCTGCTGTCCTCCTTAGCCTGAAAGAGGAGCTGTGAGAGGTGATCATAGAGAAGTGCCCTGTTGGGAAGACCGGTTAGGCTGTCGTAGTAAGCGAGGGAACGGAGGCTCGCCTCAAGACTCCTCTTGTCCGTGCTGTCCAGAAATATGGCTATGTAAGTTTCCTCATCAGCCTTAACCAGCGTTGTCTCACTCGTAAAGGGACTCCCGCCCCTGTGCACACCCCACACCTCTCCCTTCCACACACCCTCTGAGAGAAGGATCTCCATAACTTCCCTGAAGGAGGGGTATCCCTCCCACTTGAAGCCGAGGTCTGAGAGCTTCTTCCCATAAACGTTCTCCTGCCTTAACCCTGTTATGCTAAAGAAGGCATCGTTGGCGCTCCTAACCCTGCCTTCACGGTCAATTATTAGGATCCCTTCGCTCATATATTTGAGAACCTTTGACATTAAAGAAAGCTTGTCCTGCAGTTTTTTTATCTTTCTCTTTAGCTCCTCGTCCCGGTTCATCTCTACAAGTTTAGATTATCGGTAGTTGGCTTGGGGCTTTAACTTATAATTTTTGCGATGCCCTCCTTACTCCTTGAAGTTTTCAAGAACAGGCTCTCCTCAATAGCCGAGGAGATGGGCATTGCCCTCCAGAGGACATCCTTCTCACCCAACATAAAGGAGAGAAAGGATCTCTCCTGCGCGGTGTTTGACAGGGAAGGGAGGCTGGTAGCACAGGCTGAGCACATTCCGGTTCACCTTGGCTCCATGGCGATGGCTGTGAGGGAAGCTATAAGCTCGGTGCGGATGGAAGAGGGAGACATGGTTCTTCTGAACGACCCCTACCGGGGTGGGACACACCTGCCCGACCTGACACTCGTCGCCCCGGTATTTTACAGGGGAGAGCTGAGGTTTTACGTCGCAAACAGGGCACACCACGCCGACATAGGCGGTATGTCTTCTGGCTCAATGCCCCTTTCAGACTCCCTCTTTCAGGAAGGTCTCGTAATACCTCCGGTCAAGCTGGTTGAGAAGGGTAGCGTAAGGGAGGACATACTCTCCCTCATCCTGTCCAACGTGAGGACTCCTGAGGAGAGGAGAGGAGACCTGAACGCCCAGGTCATGGCAAACAGGGTGGGGATAAAGAGGATGGTGGAGCTGATAGAACAGTACGGTGACAGGACGGATGCCCTCTGCGAGGAGCTTCTATCCTACTCAGAACTGCTTATGAGAAGAGTGCTCGCAAAGTTACCCGACGGGAGGACTGATTTTGAGGACTTCATAGAGGACGACGGCTACGGTAGGAAGGACATAGCCATAAGGGTCAATGTTGAGATTGAAGGAGATAGGGTCAGGGTTGACTTCTCAGAGAGCGACCCCCAGACGGAGGGTCCCATGAACGCGGTCAGGGCTATAACCCTCTCTGCGACCTACTACGTCTTCAGATGTTTGCTTCCCGAAGATGCCCCGACCAACGAGGGCTGTTTCAGACCTGTAGAGGTGGTGACCAGAAAGGGAACTATCCTTGATGCGGAGTTCCCCTCTGCGGTTGCGGGAGGTAACGTTGAGACGTCCCAGAGGGTAGTTGACGTCCTGCTCGGTGCCCTCTCAAAGCTCCTTCCCGACTACATACCCTCCGCAAGCCAGGGAACTATGAACAACATAACCGTAGGTGGGAAAGACCCGAAAACGGGCAGGAGGTTCACCTACTACGAGACGCTCGGAGGTGGTATGGGAGCCTGGGCTGAGGGCGATGGGGAGAGTGCGGTTCACTCCCACATGACGAACACGATGAACACACCGGTGGAAGCCATAGAGCACTCTTACCCCTTCCTCGTCAGGGAGTACTCCGTGAGGAGAGGTTCGGGTGGAGGAGGGTTCAGACGGGGAGGAGACGGTATGGTAAGGGAGATAGAGTTTCTGACGGATGTTGAGGTCACGCTCCTCTCAGAGAGGAGGAGGATACCCCCTTACGGGCTCTTCGGCGGACAGCCCGGAGAGGTGGGAAGGAACGTAGTTGTAAGAGGAGGCAGGGAGGAGCTGATGCCAGGTAAGTTCAGCGTCAGATTGAAAAAGGGAGACAGGCTCAGGGTAGAGACCCCGGGAGGAGGAGGGTATGCTTAGGATAGGGGTTCTTGTATCTGGGAGGGGGTCAAACCTCCAGGCTCTCATAGACGGTATAGAGGACGGCAGGCTTGAGGCGAGCATAGAGCTCGTAGTTTCGGACAACCCGGAAGCCTACGCTTTAGAGAGATGCAGGAGGCACGGGATAGAGAGCGTGATCGTCAGGAGGAAAGACTACAGATCTAAAGAGGAGTTTGAAGGGGCTATCGCAGAGAAGCTCAAGGAGAAGGATGTGGAGCTCGTGGTTCTTGCGGGCTTCATGAGGATACTTTCTGGGAACTTCTTAAAACACTTTCCCAGCAGGGTTATAAACATACACCCATCCCTCATACCAGCCTTCCAGGGGCTTCACGCTCAGAGGCAGGCTGTTGAGTTCGGAGCCAAGTTCTCGGGTTGCACGGTGCACCTCGTTGATGAGAGCGTTGACGCTGGACCGGTGATAGTCCAGGCGGTGGTTCCCCTTCTGCCGGAGGATACCGAGGATAGCCTCTCCGAGAGGATACTGAGATACGAGCACAGGGTTCTCCCTCAGACCGTCCAGTGGTTCGCTGAAGGCAGGGTCAGAGTGAACGGCAGGCTTGTCGTGGTTGAGGGAGCCAAGTACGGGTCGCTTCCGGTAAACCCCGAACTTGAGAAATTCTGAAAGGAATATAATTTTTATCTGTCATGGTTGAGATAATAGTTGCACCCAACGCAGGCTTCTGCTTCGGCGTGAAGAGGGCGGTAAAGCTCGCCGAGGAGAGTTCCGATCTAACCAAGGAGGGCAGAAGGGTCTTCACACTTGGACCCATAATCCACAATCCTCAGGAGGTAGGGAGGCTTCAGAGGATAGGTGTGAAACCCCTTGAGGAGGAGATACCCGAAGAGGGTGATGCGATAATAATACGCTCCCACGGAATACCCCCAGACAGGGAGAGGGAGCTGAGGAACAGGGGGCTGAAGGTCATAGACGCCACCTGCCCTTATGTGAAGGCTGTTCACGACGCGGTGTGCAGTCTCGTAAAGGAGGGATACTTCGTAGTCATAGTTGGGGAGAAGAACCACCCGGAGGTAATAGGCACCCTCGGATACCTTGAGGAGTGCAGGGGTGAAGGGGTCGTTGTTGAGAGCATGGACGACCTGAAGGAGGTCTTCAAGCACGAGAGGGTTGGTGTCGTATCCCAGACAACCCAGAGCGAGAAGTTCTTCAAGGAGGTTGTG
>WGFS01000104.1 GCA_015492115.1 Aquificaceae bacterium | reverse complement strand
TATCCCCGAACTGCCACCTCAGGAACTTCTTCTTCGTGAGCCCCACACCGTGCTCCCCCGTTATGGAGCCGTGGTAAGAAAGGGCGAGCTCAAAGACCTCGTCCACCGCCCTCTCTGCCCTCTCCTCTTCCTCATGGTTGGACTTGTCGTAGAGGAAGTTCACGTGGAGGTTCCCGTCCCCTATGTGTCCAAAAACTACCATAAGTAGGTCGTACTTCTTAGCTATCTCCCGTAGTTTCGGAAGAGCGGACGCGAGATATGTCCTTGGAAAGACTATGTCCTCGTTTATCTTCCCGGTTCTGAGGTTTCCAAGAGCGGGTCCCAGGTTCTTCCTCGCGGTCCAGAGTCTCTGGGCAGACTCCTCATCCTGGGCAACCCTAACCTCCACACCCATTTCGGAGAGGAGTGCTCTCACCTCCTCTATCTGCTCCTTAACCGCGGTCTTGGGACCGTCTACCTCTATGAGGAGTAGAGCTTCAACGTCTTTGGGAAGTCCCGCGGGCTTGTAGTCCTCAACAGCCCTTATGGCGTCCCTGTCCATGAACTCAAGGGCTGAGGGGAATATACCCGATGTCATTATCCTCGTTACTGCCCTCCCGACCGTTTCAAGGTCGTTGAAGAGGGCAAGGGCCGTCGCCCTCGCCTGGGGCTTGGGTATGAGCTTGAGGGTCGCTTCCGTCAGGAGTCCGAGGGTTCCCTCAGAGCCTACAAAGAGCTTCGTCATGTCGTAGCCCGCAACATCCTTGAGTATGGGATTTCCAGTCCTTATTACCTTTCCATCCTTTATAACCGCGGATATACCGAGGACGTACTCCCTAGTCACTCCATACTTCAAACACCTCGGACCCCCGGCGTTCTCAGCTATGTTCCCGCCTATGGTGGAGTACCTGAAGGAGGAAGGGTCCGGAGGGTAGAAGAGTCCCAGCTTCTCAACGTGCTCCTGGAACTCGTAGGTGACCACTCCAGGCTGGACCTTGGCGGTTGCGTTGTCCACGTCAACCTCAAACCTGTTCATCCTTTCAAAGGAGACAACAACACCCTTCTCTGAGGTGGGAACAGCTCCACCCGTCAGCCCGGAGCCTGCACCCCTCGGGAATATGGGTATCTCCTCCTCGTAGCAGACCTCTACGAGCCTCACCACGTCCTCTTTGCTCTCGGGGAATACGACAGCCGATGGGACAGCCCTCTCTACTGGAATGGGTGTTGCATCGTAGGAGTAGAGCTTCCTCTCAACTACGGAGGTGTTCACCTTCTCCTTTCCGAGGACATCTATGAGCCTTTCAATACCTTTCTTCCTGACTATACCGAACATAAGCAAAATATAATATCTTCCTGATGAGAAAGTGGGTGTTCCTCCTCATCCTTTTACTTATAATTGCTCTTGTTATGTTCGGGGCGATAATCTCACGAGTCCCTATAGGGGACAGGGTGGCGATAATCAGCATAAAGGGCGTCATAGTTAACCCCATCCCGACCGTAAAGAAGATAGAAAGGCTCAGGAAGGACAGGAGCGTTAAGGCTCTCGTGATAAGGGTGGACTCGCCAGGGGGTTCGGTGGGAGCTTCCCAGGAGATATACAGGGCTATAGAGAGGTTCAGGGCTGAGGGCAAGCCAGTTGTGGTCTCTATGGGGAACGTTGCAGCCTCGGGTGGATACTACGTCTCGGCCCCCGCGGACTACATCTTCGCAAACCCTGGAACAATCACCGGGAGTATAGGGGTGATAATCCAGCACGTCGCCTACAAGGAGCTTATGGAGAAGATAGGGGTGAAGGCGACAGCGATAAAGACTGGGAAGTTCAAGGACACCCTCAACCCCTTCAGGGAGCTCACCCCGGAGGAGAAGAAGTACCTGAAGGAGACGATAACCGAAGCTTACGAGCAGTTCCTGGAGGCTATACTCAAGTACAGGGGAAAGAGGATAAGCGAGGAGAAGCTGAGGGAAGTTGCGGACGGAAGGGTTCTGACCGGAGAGAGGGCAAAGGAGCTGGGTCTGGTTGACGAGCTCGGGGGTCTTGAGGACGCTGTTGAGAAGGCGAAAGAGCTCGCGGGAGTCCCGAAGGCGAGGGAGTTCTTCGTCCCTGAGGAGAAGAGCCTGCTCCAGAGAGTCCTCGGAGGAGAGATAGAGGAGCTCAAGGTTCTGAACTCCTACAGCCCCCTCTTCTACATAATGAGTTTCTGAGATGGAGTTCTTCGTAGATAGAACGGACGGGGAGACGCTCTTTAAGCTCGTCCTCGGGCTCGTGGTTCCAAGGCCCATAGGCTGGGTATCAACGTTCAGCAAAGAAGGCATATTCAACATAGCCCCCTTCAGCTTCTTCAACGCGGTGAACGATGAGCCTCCCGTTCTGATGATCTCCGTGAGCGACAGGGACGACGGGACGCCGAAGGACACGGTCAGGAACATACTTGATACGGGGGAGTTCGTTGTGAACCTCGTAACGGAGGAACTCTTCGGGAAGATGCTCATAACGGGGGAGGAGTTCCCTCCCGAGGTGGACGAGTTTGAGAGGGCTGGGCTCACACCCGAACCTTCAAAGCTCGTTAAGGCTCCGAGGATAAAGGAGGCTAAGGTCTCCTTTGAGTGCAGGCTTTTCAGACACGAGAGGGTTTACGACATGCACCTCATTCTCGGGGAGGCTCTGCTCATAAGCGTTGAGGAGGGTATAATCAACGAGGAGGGGAGGGTGAATTACGACAGGTATAAGGTGATAGGGAGGCTCGGCGGGAGGTTCTACCTCAGGGTTTCCCCGGAGAATCTGCTCAAGGCATGAACGTTGCAGTGATATACAACGAGGACCTGAAAAAGGTCTTCAAGCTCAGAGGGAAGCCAACGAAAGAGAGGTACAGCCGGGAGGTTGTGGAAAGGATAGCTCAGGCGATAAGCTCTGAGGGGCACAGGGTAGAGATATTTGACGCGAACCTTGAACTCTTTGAAAGCCTGAGAAAGTTTGTGGAGAGGCACGGGGTGGACAACGTGATAGTCTTCAACCTATCCTACGGTATTCAGGGGGAGAGCAGGTACTCCCACGTTCCAGCCCTGCTTGAGATGCTGGGGGTTATGTACACGGGCTCGGGTCCCTTCGGTCACGCGATAGCCCTTGACAAGGTGAGCACCAAGCTCGTCTTCAAGGAGTATGGAGTCCCCACACCGGATTTCTTCGTTGCCTCTTCGTTTGGGGAGATCCCTGAAGGGCTCAAATTCCCCCTCATAGTAAAGCCGAGGATGGAGGCTCAGTCCCTGGGGATAAGCCTCGTGAGGAGCAGGGAGGAGCTTGAAAAAGCCCTCTCCCACGTCTGGGAGGAGTTCAGACAGGAGGCCCTCGTGGAGGAGTTCATAAGGGGTCCCGAGTACGAGGTGAGCCTCGTTGGGAACGGGGAGGAGCTCAGAGCTTTCCCTGTCACGGGCATTTACGTTGAGCCCGAAGATATCTACACGAGGGAGGCGAAACTGAGATACCATCCCAAGCAGTTCTGCCCCGCTGCGGTTAAAGGTGAGCTCGCCGAGAGGATGGTGGAGCTTTCCAAGAGAGCCTTCAGAGCCCTACGGCTGAGGGACTACGCGAGGTTTGACCTCAGGCTCGGGGAGGACGGGACACCCTACTTTCTTGAGGTGAACTCTATGGCGAGTTTAGGTCCGACGGGTTCCTTCTTCTGCGCAGCGAGGGCGGCAGGGCTTAGCTACGAGGGTATGGTCCTCGAGATACTCCACACCGCACTCAGGAGGTACGGCGTAGATGCTTGACCTTGAGAGGATAGAAGGAGAGTTCAGACCTTCGGAAGACGGGAAGTTCTCTGAGGCGGAAAGCTGCATGGTTTCCACCGCCCATCCGGAGGCTACGAGGGCAGGTGTGGAGATTCTGAGGGCAGGAGGGAACGCCGTTGACGCTGCCTGTGCTTCAGCCCTCGCCCTTTCTGTGTGTGAACCCCAGGCGAGCGGTATAGGCGGACAGACTATGATGCTCATATACACGGGAAAGAAGGTTATAGCCATAGACGGCTCCTCAAGGGCACCCTCCTTAGCCCATGTGAGCGCCGTGTACGAGGAGGACAGGGGGGTAGGTTACAGGGCAACGACCGTCCCGAGCACCCTCGCGGTCCTGGGATACGTTCACAGGAGGTACGGCTCCCTCCCGTGGAGTATGGTCTGCGAGCACGCCATAAGGCTCGCCTATGAAGGATACACTATAACGGAGCTCCAGCACAGGCTTCAGGTTAGGGAGCTTGAGAACTTCAAAAAGGTGGAGTCCTTCTCGGGGGGAAGGTACTTCCTGAAGGAGGGGAGACCCTACAGACCCGGAGAGGTCTTCAAGCAACCGGACCTCGGAAAGCTCTTGGAGGAGATAGCGGATAAAGGTTTTGAGTACTTCTACCAGGGAAGACCCGCACAGGTCATAGACGCGGACATGAGGGAGAACGGGGGGCTCCTCAGGTACGACGACCTTGCTCTCATACCCCTTCCCATAGAGAGAAGGCCTGTAGTGGGGAGCTTCAGGGG
>WGFS01000103.1 GCA_015492115.1 Aquificaceae bacterium | reverse complement strand
CGAACTCCCTCTACTTCAAGATAGCTGTTCCAGCGGTCTTTGAGTGGGCTGTCGGCAAGGAGAGGAGGGGAGTGGACAGCGCTGCGGTCTCGGGGGTGGCCAACACCTTTTACGAGATCCCCAACGTACACGTGGAGTTCGTAAAGTCAAAGATGAAGATACCCGTGTGGTTCTGGCGCTCGGTGGGGCACACCCATAACGCCTACATAATGGAGACTTTCATGGACAGGCTCGCTCACCTCGGTGGCATAGACCCTGTGGAGCTCCGGCTCTTCCTCCTTGAAACGAACCCGAGAGCTCAGGGTGTTGTGGAGAAGGTGGCGGAGGTATCAGGCTGGCACAGGGGACCAAAGGAGGGACAGGCTCTCGGGCTCGCCTACCACTACTCCTTCGGGACGCACGTTGCCCAGGTAGCAGAGGTCTCCCTCATAGATGGAAGGGTCAGAGTCCACAGGGTAGTGTGCGCGGTAGATCTGGGTCCCCTCGTGGTGAACCCGGACCTTGTAGTCCAGCAGATGGAGAGTGGAATAATCATGGGGCTGAGCGCCTTCCTGTACGAAGGTGTGAGGTTTAAGGACGGCTTTGCGGTGAACAACAACTACGACACATACCCGATTCTTAGGATGGAGGAGACTCCCGATATAGAGATCCACATAGTCCGCTCGGAGGGTGAGATGGGAGGAATAGGTGAGCCGGGACTCCCACCGATAGCTCCCGCTGTTGCCAACGCCCTCTTCAGGATTACGGGGAAGCTGATCACTGAGCTCCCTTTCTATGGGTTATAATCTTTCTCCCGTGAGCCCCGAAGAACAGCTCAAACTCCTCAAGCAGGGAACGGTAGAGGTCATAGAGGAGGAGGAGCTCCTCAAGAAGCTCAGGGAGGGAAGATCCCTCAGGGTGAAGGCAGGCTTTGACCCCACAGCCCCCGACCTACACCTCGGGCACGTTGTCCTCCTTCAGAAGCTCCGCCAGTTCCAACAGCTCGGACACGAGGTCTACTTCATAATCGGGGACTTCACCGCGATGATAGGAGACCCAACGGGTAGGAGCGAGACGAGACCTCCTCTCACTAAAGAGCAGGTTCTTGAGAACGCAAAAACTTATGAGCACCAGGTCTTCAAGGTATTAGACCCCGAGAGGACCACTATAGTCTTCAACAGCACATGGCTCCGGGAGCTCGGGACTGAAGGTCTCATAAAGCTCTCAGCCAAGTACACGGTCGCGAGGATGTTGGAGAGGGATGACTTTTCCAAGCGCTTCAAGGAGGGAATTCCTATATACATACACGAGTTCCTCTATCCCCTCCTCCAGGCTTACGACTCGGTCGCCATAAAGGCAGACGTGGAGCTGGGGGGGACGGATCAGAAGTTCAACCTACTGATAGGGAGGGACATCCAGAGGGAGTACGGACAGGAGCCCCAGGTCTGCATGACTCTTCCCCTTCTCGTGGGACTTGACGGGGTCAGGAAGATGTCCAAGTCCTACGGGAACTATGTTGGGATAACCGAAGACCCCAGGACGATGTTCGGGAAGCTCATGTCCATCTCGGACGAGCTCATGTGGGATTACTACCTCCTACTAACCGACTACACAGAGGAAAAGATAGAGAAGATAAAGAGGGAGTGGCACCCCATGGAGGCTAAGAAGCACCTTGCGGAGCTGATAGTGAAGAGGTTCCACTCGGAGGAGGAGGCTAAGGAGGCGAGGGATTGGTTTGAGAGCACCTACTCCAAGAGGAAGTTCCCCGAGGACGCCCCTCTCGTGGTCATACCGAAGGAGGAGATAACCGCCCTTGACCTGATAACTGAGCTCGGAGCTGTCTCTTCCAAAAACGAGGGAAGGAGGGTCATACAGGGAGGGGGTCTGAAGGTGAACTTTGAGAAGGTAACTGACCCTTACCAGAACATAGAGCTTGACGGAGAGCTGAAGGTTCAGGTTGGGAAAAAGAAGTTTTACAGGGTGAGGAAAGGGTAAGATTCACATCCGAAACTCCCGGGAAGGGGCTATCATTTAAAGAAGGAGGTAGTCATGAGATACCTTCTCCTCTTACTCCTCGTTGTCTTTGGCTTTGCCCAGCCTATAAAGAGCTTCAAGTACTGTGGACATATAGAGGTCCTGGGTTTTGAAGGAGGTATGCCTATTCCCATGATGCCCATGAGTATGAGAGGCTACGTCTCGCCCACGGGGATAGATCCCCAGCCTCCCAGAAGCTGTGCGTGGGTATTCCTTGAAACGAGAAGGGGGGAGGTTTACATTCCCACCATAGTTGTCTGGTCGGACACCTACGTAGGGTACCATGCGGATATATACTCCGACCCAAATTACATCTTCGGACACAGGCAGGGACAGCCCTCCGATTACAGCCCTTCAGGGCTTGAGCAGAGGAACAGGGAGATGGAGAATTACCTCAGCAATGCAGCTGGGAGCAGGGTTCTCTTGGAAGCGGTGAAAGCTATAAAATCGGGCAGGTCAGAGACGAGCTTTGAAGGACTAATAGAGGTTCCCATAGCAATGACCCCCGGAGTAATCCCGAAGGTGAGGGTGAGATACTACCTCTACGACTTTGAGGTCAACCCCTCAATCCCTCCAAATGTTCAGAGGCTCATCAACGAGGGAAGAATGAAGAGAATTCCCCACACGCCTGCGTGGAAACCCATAACATTACCTTCTGACCTGGTCGGGAGGTAAATTATTAAGATGAAGTTCTTCAAGCTTGAGCTCAACTCCTACGAGGACAGATTCCAGCTCTGGTTCATCGGAGACGATAAGCTGACCGAGAAGGACTTTGGGGACGCTGTATCCGAAGCGATGCTTGAGGTCTTCAGAAAGCTGGACGTTACCGTTGAAGACTCACCCGAGGTGAGGAAAGATTATCCCCTCTTCGTCCTCGCCCTGGAGGAGGATACATTTCTAAAGGTGATGGAGGGCAAGGGTTTTAAGAAACTGTATCCGGACGTTGTGGTCAAGGGAGACTCCTACTCGGTGCTGTGGGAGACCCCGGAGGGGGAGAAGAGGCTCACCCCTCTGAAGGACCAGGGTAACCTTGAGAAGTACATACTCAGCAAGGGGGTCAGGCTCTCCGATGAGGACCCTAACAAGCTCATATTCGGTGAATTCTAATAGAAGGAGGGAGTGTCATGTGGTTGATGATCCTCCTGCTGACCTTTTTTGGATTCGGCTTTTCAATTCCTGCGATCCTCATTGAGAAGGAGGTCACCACGAAGAGCGATTTCCAGGAGAGCTACAAGAAGGTAAAGCTCTACAGGGCTGAGGGCTACGAGAAGGAGGTCTGGGAGGAGAAAACCGTAACTAAGGGAAACCCGCTCGGACAGCTCCCCTTTATGAAGAACCTGATGAAGAACGCTCCCAGTCAAGGACCGCAAACTCAGGTGAACAAGGGAGAGAAGATAACGCACTTCAAGAAAGGGAAGGCTGTAGTTTACTTTATCTATCCGGACAAAAAAACTTACGGTAGGCAGGAATTTGAAGGAAGGATGCTTATTATGGGCTTCATGATGCTCCTTGACTGCAACCAGCAGGGAAAGTGCAAACCTAAGGTAGAACCTACCAACGAGAGGAAGAAGATAGGCAAGTGGACTGCAAGGAAAGTTATAGTGAGAGTAAACATGTTCGGACAGACTACACAGGCATACCAGTGGTACACAAAGGATAGCAAGCTCCTTTTAGAGTTTGACAGGCTCGGTATGAAGAACGTCCTCAGAACCGTAGGGAACGACCCGAAGGTGTCTTACTTCCTCAAGAGCGCGAGAAAAGCCCTCAAGGGTATAAGGAAGACATACGGAGCTCTCGTGATGAGTGAGACGTCCACCATGGGAGGTACCACCGTTGAGGTGGTGAAGTCCGTAAAGAGGGTAAACGTGCCTAAGAGCTTCTTTGAGGTTCCAAAAGGCTACAGGGAGTACAATCCCCAGATGTATTTTAGGCAGAGATGAGGCTACTTATACTCCTGCTTTTCTCCTTTGCTTTCTCCCAGACACTTTACAACGGGCTCGTGAACTATAAAGGGCGGATCATAGACTGTGGACACATCCTGAACAGATACGCCCATAAGGGCGTCCCTTCAATAAAAGAGGATAAGAACGTAAAGCTCTGCTGTTCTTCTCTGAGGGAGATACTGAAGAACGAGGGTGCAAACGCCCTGCTGATAGCCCACCTCAACATATGCAGACAGCTCGGAAGATAAGACTAAATTTAGTTAAAATCTTCCTGAACCGGAGGAAAAGGACATGAGGACGATTTCAATAGATTACATAAAGGATAAGGTCATAAACGGAGAGAGGATAACCCCGGAGGAAGCACTTGAGCTTTACAGAAACTCCGACCTCACCACCCTCGGGATGCTGGCAGACCTCGTGAGGAGGAAAAAGCACCCGGACAACGTGGTCACCTTCGTGATAGACAGGAACGTAAACTACACCAACGTCTGCATAGCGGGCTGTAAGTTCTGCGCCTTTTACAGGAGGAAGAGCGACGAGGACGCCTACACCCTTGACATTGATACGATCCTTAAAAAGGTTGAAGAGCTCGTTGAGTGGGGCGGAACGACCCTGCTTATGCAGGGTGGGATAAATCCAGACCTCCCTCTAAGTTTCTACGAGGAGATGATCTCCGCAATAAGGGAGAGGTTCCCGCAGGTTCAGATACACTGCTTCTCCGCTCCCGAGATAGTCTATCTTTCCAAGTTGGAAAAGATACCCATAAAGGAAGTCCTAAAGAGGCTGAAAAAGGCAGGTCTCATGTCCGTTCCGGGAGGCGGTGCGGAGATACTCTCGCAGGAGGTCAGGGATCAGGTCTCGCCGGGCAAGTGCTCGGTGGAGGAGTGGGAGGAGGTCCACAGGACAGCCCACGAGCTCGGCATGACTACCACAGCGACCATGATGTTCGGACACCTTGAGAGCATAGAACATATACTTGAGCACCTTGAACGCGTTAGAAAGATTCAGGATGAGACGGGAGGCTTTACAGCCTTCATACCCTGGACTTTCCAGAGGGGGAGCACAGAGCTTGACTTCGTTGAGCCTGCGGGGAGCGTTTACTACCTGAAGGTTCTTTCCCTGTCCAGAATTTACCTTGATAACTTCACCAACGTCCAGAGCTCCCATGTGACTCAAACTATGCCCGTGGGAATGGTGGGGCTTCACTTCGGTGCCAACGATCTGGGTTCGGTGATGATAGAGGAGAACGTCATATCCTCCACCGACTTCAAGGTGAGCATTCCCAAGGTTGAGGACATGGTTCAGGCTATAAGGGATGCGGGTTTCATACCAGCCCAGAGGGATACCTACTACAGGATAGTAAGGAGGTTTGATTGAGGGAGAGGTTCTCTCTGAGTTTAGTTCTGCTCTGCGTCTCTCTCGGCTTTCCCTCAGCACAGCCATCGCAGGTTTCCTACGACAGGGTCATCTTCATGACCAACTTCGGGGGCGTTTTTCAGTACAGTATCTCTTCAGTTCAATCTTACGTCCCCGACATACGCCTTGAAATTCATATAGGGCACAGCCTGGGTCTGAGGCTGGACGAGATAAGGAGGGACTGCACCGCAAGCGTTGAGGGAGATCCCACCGACAGAGATGGGGACGGTTTCCCCGCCGGAGCCACATACCGTATCAAGTGCAGGTTCCCTGCTCACGATCTTGAGCTTGTGGGGAGGATAAGCGTGAGGGACAACAACGAGAGCGATCCCAGAAGCGGAGGGGATCTGTGCACGGGTGTGTTCACCCCTGCGGGGTGCTCCAGAGAACCTCTAAAGAACAGAGGATACGACTACTACGCCCTTGATATAGACTCCGAATACAGCCCTGCGACCAACACTTACTTCTTCAGGAGATACTACTGGATGGTTTACGGGCACTCCTGCGAGGCTGAGAACCTATCCTTTGCTCCGAGGGGACCCTTAAACCCCTGGGAGTGGGACAGGGGAGTCTGGAGCGGAACCCTGAGATGCAACGCCATCCCTTCTTACAAGTATGTTTTTGAGGTGAAGGGCTGGGAGTCCGGTATGTGTCCGGACGCGAGCACGCCAGCGAGGGGAACTATAAGGATCAGGGCAAGCTGTCTTAACGCTCCCTCTGAGGAGTTCAGCGCTACCGTTAACTACATTTCCTGCAGTCATGGGAGGGCTGTGGGAACCAACTGCGGAGGTTTCCCGATAAACACAACCTTCTGAGGTGAAATTTCCCTTAACATTCTTCTAAAGTAGCTTCAAATTAAACATAAAACAGGTCGGGAGGTGAGTGTTATGAAGGGAAGAACTTTTCTTCTATCCTCTGCACTGGTAATTCTTGTTGGATGTGGAGGAGGAGGTGGAGGAGGGGGTGAAACCATATCTGGGGTGTGGGAAGGCAGTTACACCGAGCAGTTATCTACCCTTCAAACGAAGGAGGCACAGAAAGGACCCATCTGCTTAGAAATTTCTCAAAACGGTGCGCAGGTGAGCGGTAAGGCATGGGTGTCCGGTTATCTGTGGGGAGAAGGCTACAGCGGAACTGTGAGCGGAAATACCTTCACCGGTAAGGTAAGTGGACAGGATTTGAACGGAACTAATGTAACGGTGAACTTTGATGGTAATGTGTCCGGGAATCAGATTTCCGGGACGGTTACAATAGGAAGCAAGACTTACAACATTACTCTTACCAAAAGCACAGGTAAATCAAGCTGTGGTTGGGCAAACAAGGACTTAGCTTTGGCTTTTGGGCGGGCGTTGGGTAACGCTTCAAGTAATTCGTCTTTGGGGACTGCCTTGGCTTCGTTTATAACATCTGTTCCCCGCGTGAATGTGAGTATTGATGGAGGTCCACCCCAAAACTGGTGGGTATGTATATGGGAGGTTAGGGAAAGAGATGTCTCAAAAAACCCAACTAAGGAATACACTATAGGTGGCATAATTGAAGACCAAAACTTTAGTAAAGGTATAGGATGGTACGTGGAAGAAAGTAGTAACCTGAACAGTGCACCACATTATATTGGTCTGGATGCGAATTTAAATTCTAGGAATGTCAATGTTACCAATCTAAATGGCTCTATGCCTAAAGTCGCTGGATACTTTGATTTTACAAATCCTATTAATTCTTTTACAGCTGATGGGGGAACCGAAGACGTTTACAAAACCTCCGGGACATCGCTAAATACGAATAGTACCCCATTTTATGTTAGCGAGTGTTCTTTTGATGGAACACAATACACACAATATAAAGTGTGGATGACTACCATAAACAACTTCTGTATAACATTTAACAACGCTTCGCTTAGCAGATCAGCGAGTGCACCTCCGAATGCCTGTACTGAAACGGCATCTGTTCCAGCCCTCTACATAGAAAAGGTAACCTGCACGCCCTGAGATGAGGGGAAAGTTAGGTTCCTCTCCCTTCCTCCTCTTTTCCCTTTTACTCTCCTGCGGTGGAGGAAGTTCTCTGGACGACGAGCTGAGTGCGGTTATCAAGAAAAACGGACTAAAACCCATAGAAAAACCCAAGACCGACCCAAATAAAGTAGCCCTCGGGAGAGCACTTTTCTTTGACAAGATAGTGAGCGGTAACAAGGACATATCCTGCGCGACCTGCCACGACCCGAGGTTCGGAACGGGGGACTGCCTGCCTTTATCGGTTGGAACGAAAGGTAGCGGTGAATGTCTATCCAGAAAGAGGGGCACGGGAAGACCCTTCATACCCAGAAACGCACCTGAGATCTTCAACAGGGGACACAAAGACTGGAAGACTATGTTCTGGGATGCAAGGGTAGAGCTTAAAAATGGGCAACTGCATACCCCCGCAGGCAGTCAATTACCTCAAGGGCTGGAGAACGTCCTTCAGGCACAGGCTATCTTCCCCATAACCTCAAGGGACGAGATGAGAGGCAGGAAGGGAGACACAGCCTCGGACGGAAGCGTAAATGAGCTTGCCCTCATTGACGACAACCAGTACACACAGATCTGGCAGGCTATTATGAACCGCATCCTGTCCATACCAGAATACAGAGATATGTTCAAAAAGGCTTTCGGTGATAGAAACTATACCATCGTGGACTTTGGGAAAGCGATAGCTGAATTTGAGACGGAAGCCTTTACTCTAACAGACAGCCCCTGGGACAGGTACTTGAGAGGAGATAAAGACGCCCTCTCTTACGAGGCAAAACGTGGAGCCCTTCTCTTCTACGGAAAGGCAAAGTGCTACACCTGCCACAGCGGAACGCTGTTCACAGACCAGAAGTTTCACAACATAGGAGTTCCCCAGTTTGGACCCGGTAAGAACGCTAATGGTCTTGACCTCGGCAGATACAACGTTAGCGGAAGGGAAGAGGACAAGTTCAAGTTCAGAACACCACCTCTCAGAAATGTGGCGGTAACTTCTCCATACTTCCACAACGGAGCCTACAGAGACCTCAAAAAGGCAGTTCTCCATCACCTTGACCCAGAGATGTATTTAAGGAATTATGACCCCATAGCCAACGGACTGCCTCCAGAACTTGCCCCCACCCTCAAGAACGACGAAGGCACCATAAGTCAGATACTCTCAACCCTTGATATAGAACCGGTTGAGCTGACGGAAGAGGAGGTGGATTACCTAATAGCCTTTCTAAACTCCCTTACCAGTCCTCAGGTTTATACACTGCACAAGGTAATACCCAACAGAGTTCCGAGTGGACTGCCCGTAAAATAACTCCCAGCGTGAAACTGCTATTCAAGAGGATATAATCATATCCCATGGGTTACAGGGTAGCGATAGTAGGGGCAACGGGCGAGGTAGGAAGGACTTTCCTAAAAGTTCTTGAAGAGAGGAACTTCCCTGTTGACGAGCTCCTTCTGTTTGCCTCCGAACGTTCGGAAGGGACCAAGCTCACCTTCAGAGGTCAGGAGCACGAGGTAAAAGCCCTCAACAAACAGCCCTCCTTCAAGGGCATAGACATAGCCCTCTTCTCCGCGGGAGGGTCTATAAGCAAGGAGTTCGCCCCTAAGTTCGCTCAGGATGGAGCGGTGGTGGTGGACAACTCCTCTGCCTGGAGGATGGACCCCGATGTTCCCCTGATAGTCCCCGAGGTCAACCCTGAAGACGTAAAGATGTTCAGGAACAAGGGAATAAT
>WGFS01000102.1 GCA_015492115.1 Aquificaceae bacterium | reverse complement strand
CATACAGTATCTCCCGACCCGAGAAGAGGGAAAGCGGAGAAGTTGTTTGAGACGACCTTGGATAGGGGGCTTCCTCTCTCGGTCTTTGTTCCGCAAAAAACGCAGTAGCCCTGAAGGCTCCCTTCTACGGGGCGGTTGATGAGCTGGGAGAGTTTCTTCATGGCCGACCTCCTATTTGTAGGCTATTGATAGTTCATAAAAGACTGCACTGGGGGTGCCATCCCATCAAAACATGAACTCCCTAAAACCTGATCCGGGGAATATCTTTATTTCCTATGAAAGCCTCTCAGAGCACCTTCTGTTTGAAAACAAACCTCAAACCCGCAGGAGACCAGCCGAAGGCCATTGAGGAGCTCCTGGACAACCTTGAGAGGGGGGTCAAGGAACAGGTTCTCCTCGGGGCTACGGGAACGGGCAAGACCTACACCATAGCCAACGTGATAGAGAAGCACGGAAAACCCACCCTCGTTGTGGTGCACAACAAGATACTCGCAGCACAACTCTACAGGGAGTTCAAGGAGCTCTTTCCTGACAACGCGGTTGAGTTCTTCATATCCTACTACGACTACTACCAGCCGGAGGCTTACATACCCGAGAAGGACCTCTATATAGAGAAGGACGCGAGCATAAACGAGGTCCTTGAGAGGTACAGACACTCCGCGACCATATCTGTCTTAGAGAGGAGGGACGTCATAGTGGTCGCCTCCGTTTCCTGCATATACGGACTTGGTTCTCCCGAACACTACGAGAGCCTTAGGATAAGGGTGAGTAAGGGCGCTCACCTCAACCTTACAAAGTTCGTGAGGAAGCTCGTAGAGCTCGGCTACGAGAGGAACGACTACGCCTACAAGAGGGCTACCTTCTCTGTGAAGGGGGATGCTGTGGAGGTTATACCCTCGGACGCTGAAGACTACACGGTTAGGATAGAGCTCTGGGACGACGAGGTGGAGAGGATAGCAGTCATAGATACCCTCAACAGACACCAGATAAAGGAGCTTGAGGAGGTCTCCTTCTTCCCTGCATCTCACTACATAGCCCCCAGACCCACCGTTGAGAGCGCCCTTGAGGAGATAGAGAGGGACCTGAGGGAGAGGGTGGACTGGTTCAAGAAGCAGGGCAAACAGGTTGAGGCTCAACGGCTCTACCAGAGAACCATGTACGACCTTGAGATGATAAGGGAGCTCGGTCACTGTAAGGGAATAGAGAACTACTCCAGATACTTTGACGGAAGGGAACCCGGGGAGCCCCCCTTCACACTGCTGGACTACTTCCCCGAGGACTTCCTCCTCGTGGTGGACGAGTCCCACATGACAATACCCCAGATAAGGGCTATGTACAACGGAGACCGCTCCCGCAAGGAGAAGCTCGTTGAATACGGCTGGAGGCTACCCTCCGCCCTGGACAACAGACCCCTCAAGTTTGAGGAGTTCCTTGAAAGGCTTGATCAGGTCATATACGTCTCAGCGACACCCTCTGACTGGGAGATAGAGAGGAGCAAGGGTGTGGTGGTTGAGCAGATAGTCCGTCCCACCGGTCTCGTTGACCCGGAGGTTGAGGTCCGTCCCACCAGAAACCAGCTTGAAGACCTGATAAGGGAGATACAGGATAGGGTCAGGAGGAACGAGCGTGCGCTCGTGCTTACGACAACAAAAAGACTTGCGGAGGAGGTGGCGGACTACCTTACGGAGAGGAAGATAAAGGCAACCTACATGCACTCGGAACTTGACGCCATAGAGAGGGCGAGGATAGTAAAGGAGCTGAGGGAGGGCACTGTTCACGTTGTTGTCGGTGTCAACCTTCTCAGGGAAGGGCTTGACCTCCCTGAAGTTTCCCTCGTCGCTATACTGGAGGCTGACAAGGAGGGCTTCCTGAGGAGCTACACCTCCCTGATACAGACCATAGGCAGATCCGCAAGGAACGTGAACGGCAAGGCTATACTCTACGCGGACAGGATAACGAAGTCCATGGAGAGGGCGATAGAGGAGACAAACAGGAGGAGGGAAAAGCAGAAGAGATACAATAAAGAGCACGGTATAACACCGAAGAGCATAGTTAAGCCCATAAAGGAGCTACTCGCCCTTGAAGAACTTGACTACGTGAAGCTACCCCTGAAGCTCCCCAAGGGGATAAAGACGGAGGAAGACCTCATAAGACGCATTGAGAAGCTTGAGAAGGAGATGTGGGAAGCTGCAAAGAGCTGGGAGTTTGAGAAGGCAGCAAAGCTGAGGGACGAGATAAAGAGTCTAAGGAACTACCTCAATCTGAACTGAAGCAAACATCTATTCCATGAATATCTGCCCCTCTATGGGCTGGACGCTTATACCCCTCTCCTCTATGAACCTTATAGCCTTCTCTATCTCTTCCGACTCGCCGTCCATCTCAACGGTGAGTATTCCGGTATCCTGAGTAACCTTTGCGGTTCTTATGTTCAGTACCACATCAAAGTTCTTGCAAACCATACAGAGGATGGGTTCCTTTACGAGTTCCTCCGGGTATATGAGCTGAAGTCGGACCATGTTCATGACAGGAATGATTATAAGCTATAATACAGCGTTCATGAAAGTTCTGGTTACAGGCTGTGCTGGTTTTATAGGGTGGAAGGTGTGTGAGCGTCTTTTGGAAGAAGGTCACGAAGTTGTAGGGATTGACAACCTCAACGATTACTACGATACAAGGATAAAGGAATGGAGACTGAGGCACCTGAGTAATAGGGACGGGTTTACCTTCCACAGGATAGACATTGAGGATCACAGAGCTCTCCGTAACTTGTTTGAAAGTGATAGGTTTGATGCCATAGTAAACGAAGCAGCCCGGGCAGGCGTAAGGTATTCCATACAGAATCCACATATTTACATAAGTACAAACGTCATGGGGACGCTCAATCTCCTTGAGCTTGCTAAGGAGCACGGTGTTAAGAAGTTCGTTCAGGCTTCAACCTCTTCCCTCTACGCTGGACAGCCCATGCCTTTTAAAGAAGACCTTCCGGTAAACACCCCCATATCTCCCTACGCTGCGTCAAAAAAGTCCGCTGAGGTACTCTCCTACACCTACCATTACCTCTACGGTATTGACGTTGCTATTCTCAGGTACTTCACCGTTTATGGTCCGGCTGGGAGACCCGACATGAGCCCCTTCAGATTTACCTACTGGGTCATGAAGGGAGAGCCCATACAGCTTTTCGGAGACGGTTCCCAGATGAGAGACTTCACATACGTGGACGATATAGCTGAGGGAACTGTGAGGGCTCTGGACCTGAAAGGCTATGAAATAATAAACCTCGGCAACAACAAACCCCACAGGCTCACCTACATGATAGAGCTGATAGAAAGGTTCACCGGAAAGAGGGCTGAGATAAACTTCAGCGAGTTTCACAGAGCGGACATGAAGGAGACATGGGCGGATATAACCAAAGCGGGTAAGCTCTTGGATTGGAAGCCAAAGGTCTCTCTTGAAGAAGGTATAGAGAGAACGGTCAGGTGGTTTAAGGAAAACTGGGATTGGGTAAAAGATATAGAGGTATAGGCGGGACGGGACTTGAACCCGTGCCCTCCGCCTTGTAAGGGCGGCGCTCTCCCAACTGAGCTACCCGCCTTGCCAGGCTAATATTATAACGCTCTTTCTAAGATAGGGCATTTTTACCACAACAGTATACTTCAGGGTCTATATTTAAATAGACGCTAAAAATAGAAGAGGGGGTGTTTTTTATGAGACTTGCACCACGGGTTCCCTATAAAGAGACCATACATATAAAGTGCAAGGTTGGTTGGATAAAGGCACGCTGTGAAGACCTGTCCCTATTCGGTATAAAGTTCAGATATATAAACGGAGAGTCCTGCGAACATCATGAGTGGGTTAAGCTCAAACTGAGGATAAACAACAGGAGCACAGTGTTCAGGGGCAGGATTTACAGGAAGGAGGACAAGAGGGCTGTTGTGCTTTTTAACGAGGAGGACAGAACACTTTCTGATCTTCTTGGTGGTTTCTTCACGGAAACTATAAAGCGTTCTGGGAAGTGTCCCTACTGCAAAGCCAGGATTTCACCAGAGTCCCTTGACTGCCCGAACTGCCACATGCCCCTTGACTTCACCCGGGTTGACCTGATACAGGCTCTCAGGCGGATAAAGGTGGGTGACATCATAGCGGGTAAGCTTCCCGAAGAGGTAAGAGGAAAGGTGTGCGAAGAAAAGACAGACTTTATAGGCTCCTGTAAGAAGATGAGAGAGGTCTTTGACCTGATAAGGCGCTTTGCATCCACAGACTATCCAGTCCTTATACTCGGTGAGACCGGAACCGGTAAGGAACTTACAGCAAAGGCTATACATGAGAGAAGTATCAGGAAGGATGGACCCTTTCTGGCTATAAACTGCGGAGCTATCCCAAAAGAGCTCCTTGAGGCGGAACTCTTCGGGTATGAGAAGGGTGCATTCACGGGTGCGGACAGAAAGAGGGCGGGTAAGATAGAGCTCGCAGATGGGGGAACACTCTTCCTTGACGAGATCGGTGATCTTCCCTTCCCCTTGCAGGTTAAGCTCCTGAGATTTCTGGAGGATTATACCTTTGACAGGATAGGTGGCAACAGGAGTCAGAAGGCGGACGTCAGGATAATAGCCGCTACAAACAAGGATATTGAAGAACTGGTTAGAGAGGGCAGGTTCAGAGAAGACCTTTACTACAGGCTTAAAGTGCTCTCAATAAAGCTACCTCCCCTGAGAGAAAGAGAGGACGATATAGTCCTCATGGCAAAGTACTTCCTGGAGAAGTTTAAACGGGAACAGGGAAGGGACATAGAGGGCTTCACAGACGATGCTATGGAACTCATAAAGAACTACGCCTGGCCCGGAAACGTCAGGGAGCTTATAAACGTGATAAAGAAGGCTGTTGTTATGACCGACAAGAGGTTTATAGATTCTGGAGATCTGGACATAAACAGTTCCTTCGTCTCAAAGAACGTCAGTGGAAAGAGACTCTTTGACCTGAAGGAGCACATGGAGAGGCTGGAGAGGGAGCTTGTGGAGAAAGCCTTCAGAATAACGGGCGGAAACGTGAGCAGAATGTCTTCTATGCTCGGTGTCAGCAGACCCACGGTCTATAAGCTCATAGAGAAGTACGGTCTGATCTAAAACCCAAGGTACACTTCAAATCCCACGTAGAGGCTGTTTCCCTTGGAGCTGTTTTTGTATCCACCTCTAACTCCTCCCGTGAACTTGCCTACGGAGTACTCTCCGAGCAGTCCTGCCTGTACAGCCCTGTAATCTTCGTTGCCGTGCCCTATGAGTTCAACGCCCAGTCTCGTTTTTTCCGAGAACACACTCCGCTTAAACCTTCCCCTTGCCCACAGGTAGGACGTTGCGGAACTGTAGCTTGCTATAAAGCTGGCGTTTGTACTGCTGTTGAGCTGGCTGTTCACCTCAAACTGTAACAGGAGGCTGTCCTTCAACCCCTTTACCTCTACCCCGCTTACATCAGGGTTGACGTTTGTATTCCGTCTCTCCCAGCCGAGCCAGCCGGTTACGTTCCATCCGCTGAAGTACCGCCTGTACCCAAGGGACAGCTGGAAGGCGGGAGCCTTCGCCTTCACCTCTGTATTTCCCTGCTCAAACCTGTAGGTCAGGTAATCAATCCAGGCTTTACCCATGATTGAATCGCTCCCGTTCAGTCTCTCCTCTCCAAGCAGACCTAAGTAGGAGTAGGACTGTTCTTCCGTATCTACCTCTGAGCCCCCCAGCAAACTGAGCTCAACAGGCAGAGCTGACGTTGTGGTTAGCAACATTGCGAGTAATACCTTCATGCCATTCTCCTCTGAACGTTCGGGCTTGCACCGCTTCCCTTCTGTTCATACTCTCCTTTGTTCTCAAGCTTTATCCCATACCTGTAAGCCTTTATGCCGTAAAAGGAAAGCTCCCTGACCCATACGACGCTCCCTCTTGTCCTCTTGATACCTCGTTCCCTGGACTGTCCAACGTACACGTTCCTGCCGGTGAGCTCTCTGTAAGTTAGGATCCTCATGCCTTCCTCACTTATGTCCTCTGTTGTGTAGGGAACCACCTCTTTTCCTGCGTATATGATTCCAGGGGCGTGTGTTTCAATGCGCTGTCTTCTTGGTTTAGTCTTCCAACTGCCAAACAGGTTCATGAAGGTCTCTAAGGGTGTTGGACCTGGCCTGTCATGGTCGTCCATGTACCTCTTGAGAAGGAATCTGAAGTTGAAGAGCTCTATAGTTTTCAGTGCGGACATGCTGAGTTCACCAAACTCAATCCCACTTCTGAAGAACTCTGCACTCCCGAACCTCCTTGAGTAAACAACCTTTCCCTTTAGCTCTAGTTCGCGGTCTTTGAATGGAATGATGAGGTTTATCTCTTCCTCTGGGTTGATCCATAGGTTTGTCACTATGGCAGCGCCCTTGCTGTGCAGATCCTCAAGGGTGACCGCCCCTTTGGTGCCGTTTACCTCTATGAGGGCGGGGAAGTTGGCTGGAAACCTGAACTCTTTCCTGGGGTACCTCTTCCTCGTAGTCCAGAGTATGTACGCGGACGCTATGCTCATGTTCAAGGACGCCCAGACAATGTTTGCGGTATATACTCCCCTGTTTGTGAGCTGGGGAAACTGTGCCATGGCGTAGCCTATCCCCACTGAGCTACCTGCCAGAACGAGCGACTGGGGTATAAGTTCCCACATGCTGGTCTTTAAGCTGTTCTCCTTGCTGGTGACCTTGAACTTCGGTTTTCTGAGCTTGAACACTCCGAGAACCGACTTCATGAAGGTAAAGAAACGAGCCATGTTGTACTGCTCAAGGAAGAGGAGCCTTCCGTAGCCCCGCGACATTTCCTCAAAAGACCACAGGGACAGAAGTATATGGGGTACAAATACAGGCAGGAATTCTTTCATACCCACGCTTATGGGAAGCTTACCCGTGAGCAGGACAACCACGGGAGCTGTGTAGAATACAGCCTTCTGGAAGCCATCAAAGTAGGTGGTCATGGATGCAAAGTAGTTGATCCTCTGGGGTATGGTCAGCCCCCTTGTAAGGAGGGGGTTTTCCTTCAGGAATACCTGCATCGCGCCCTGCCCCCACCTGCCCCTCTGGTTCTTGAAGGGAGAGAGCCTTGAGGGGGCAACTCCGTAAGCCAGCGTCTCCGGGTGATAGACCGACTTCCAGCCTTTGGCGTGTAACCTTAGGGATGTATGGAGGTCTTCCGTGACTGTGTCCGTTGCAAACCCTCCTACGGATTCAAGTGCACTTCTTCTGATAACCGCACAGCTACCGCAGAAGAAGGCTGAGTTGCTTCTGTCCTTCCCCCTCATTATCACCTTGAAGAAGAGGGACTGCTCGTTCCAGAGCTTACCCTTTATCAGCCTGTGCTGGTAGGAGTCAACGTTGTAAAAGTCCTGGGGTGTTTGGACGAAGGCAACCTCTTCATCTTCAAAGTATCCGAGGGTCTTATCCAGGAAGTCTGGCTCCGGGACGTGGTCTGCGTCAAACACCGCAATGAAGTCGCCGTCCGTCTTGCCAAGGGCGTTGTTCAGATTTCCCGCCTTGCCGTGTATGTTGTCCTTTCTATTTATGTATCCGCATCCGAGTTCCTCACACAGTTCCCTGACCTCGGGTCTGTCCCCGTCATCCAGCACATAGGTTCTGTGTGGGTAATCTATAGAGAGAGCGCCCAGTACTGTCTTCCTCAGTAACTCGGGGACCTCGTTCAGCGTGGGGATGAAAACGTCCACCTTTAGGTTTCGGGAAGGGAGTCCTGCTTTCCTTTTGGGAAACCTCCACACCATGTAAAAGAACATCAGGCTTGCGATAAACCCGTACACCTCAGCACCGTACACAACAGCGGAGAAGAGAAAGGATTCATCGTTAAGAGTCCCCAGCCTCCAGACCATGTAGTAGGTTGATACTGATATTGAAAGAAGGACGAGAGCCCTCCTGAAGCTATCTAATCTCATCTTATCGCTCCTCCTCATCCATTATGTGCAATAAGCGTGCCACTCGGAAGTTATTGTCTATCAATATGTTGGGAGTGTGGAATTCCTGCGGAGTGTAAAGACAGCTTACAGTCCGAGCTTTAAACTATTGAGTCTGTAGGTTTTTAGATGTGTAAAGCCTGTTTACACCGTGAGTAAGCGGAGTTTACACTCAGAACTTTACAGGTATTCTCAGCTCAACTATGTAGTCGGGAGCGTCGTCGGTGAGCCCCATGTAGATCCCAAAGCTCACAGGTATGTTCTCTGTTAGAGACATTCCCGCACCGAACTTGAATAGGGCGGAGTTGAGTATGGAGTTCTTGACCCTCTTTTTACCTTCATTGGTCTCTATGCGAGTGGAGAGGGTGTAGCTCTCTATGAACTGGGTGGATATTGAAAACATGTAACTCAGGGCGTAAGCCATGCCTATGTTGAAGTTTATCGTATCCCCCGGATAGACCTTCTTCAGGAAGCCCGTTTCAAGCTTTGCATCTGTGCCGACGTTTGCGCTTACCTGTTTGTTTACCTTCTCAGGCAGGTTGTATATGTAAGCGAGACCACCGTAAACTACCACAGGGTCTATACTCTTTACCAGATTGAAACCTGCCCTTATTGAAGAGTATCCGGTTCCCGTGGGAACATCGCTCTCTGGATCTATATCAAAAGGGCTCTTTCCCGTCTTTGTCTTGTATCCAAGGTTCAGTATGAGGGCTGGTCTTCTGGCGGTTTCCTTCAGGGGTTGTACGCTTACACCTACAGCTATGTCCCCTATTCCCGCACGCTCCATGCTCCTCTCTCCGCGCTTAGTTTCACCCGAGCCCACGGTGCTCACAATGTCATATCTGTAAACGAGGGGTACGCTTGCCTCAAACTGGAGAAAGTCTGTAGCTCCAAACCTGAGTATGAATGTGTTGATAAATATGTTCCTCTTCGCTGAATCTATGCCAAACTGCCCCAGAGTTAGGAAGACTGGGTCAAGGATCGCAAAGCTCTCCAAGAATATCTGCTTTGCGGAGTAGTATGTGTAGGTAAAGTTCTCTTCAAATTCAAACTGCCCGCCCTTGAGGAGTACGTAGTCCCTCTCAAACTGTGAAAGGGCTCTCTCCGGACTCCTCTCAATCGGAAAGGATACAGCGGTGGACAGCATGAACAACAGCACGATCAAAAGTATCATAAAGTTCCTCCTTCCCCGGTTCTTCAAAAGTCGGTGCTGTAAGTATAGGTGGGTATCATAGGGGGTACGAGCTCACCCCTGAGCTCGCCCGCGTTAACCATCCTCATGTCTCTATCGTTAACCGCGAGCCCGTGGTCTTCTCTATACACATCCGACTCTATCACGAGGGCTATACCTTTATACCACACTTTTTCAAACTCTTCAGCGGTCATAACCGTGTTGCCAAAGGCAGGGTCAGCTATGAAGACACGACCCCTGTGAACACCTCTGAAGACGACGAAGTGTTTGTAGTGGTTTATAACTATCGTGACTATCACGGGCTTGTTCAGAGACATGAGACCCTTTAGAGACGTTTTTATACCGTAAGCTTTATAACCCTTTCTCTCCGCGTATCTCTTCATATCAAGGAGGGAGAAACCCTTTCTTCTTGTTATCTTTTCCTTATCTCCCTTCTCAAACATCTCTCTCGTAACGGACTCCTCCTCAACCGGCAGGTCAAGGTAGTAGTTGAAAATGGTGGCGACAGTCGCGGAACCACAGCTGTAATCAAGCTTCTGTCTCACTATGTTTGTAAACTTTATATCTGAAGCTGGCTTGACCCTCACCTTTACAGAGGCGGAAGTTCCCGTTGTTCCCAGCGGTAGGTAAAGGGAAGTGGGTCCCCCCATGTAAGAACAGCCGAATATTACAGGAAACAGAAGGAGGAGCCACCTCATGGCAGGTTGCTCCCGTTTATAGCGTTCAGAGCGTTGTTTATGTTGAAGGTCGGATTAGTCAGGCTTGATTCAAGGATTATGAATATGTTGTAGGAGTTGTTAACCGCTGAGTTGGAAGCGTTCACAGGGTTCCATGCGTTTCCCTGGGCGTTGTCCGTTATGAATACAGAACCGCTTAGGTCAAGGTTCCCATTTATGTTTATGTTCTGGATAACGTCCCCAAGGGTGCTCTTCACTATATCACCGGTCATGCCACCGATTATGTTCAATCCCTGGGCGTACACCGTGTCAAGCTCCCTATCGCTGAGGATGGTTATCTCCTGCGCCCTAGCAAGCGCTGTAATCACCAGTCCCAAAATTACGACCGTTATAGCGCTTCTCATATCAGTCCCTCCTGGCAATGTCCCCGCAAACCTGGTAGATGAGCCTCTTTTCTCCCACAAGTTGCCAGGACACTCTAACGTTTATAAATGCGCTTCCCTTCCTGCCGTACTGTTTCTGGGCGTTTATCACGCTTGAAACGAGAACATCGTTCATTATCTTCGGGAGGTCGGAGTCCTTCTTGGGATACTTAACTGTGTAAACGTAGCAGGTGTTGTCAACTATCCTGTAGTTTTTTAGACCCCCGTCTCCAAAGGAGACTATGAACTTGCTTGCTCCGAGTACAGTTCCAGCAAGTGCAAGGGTGAGTATGAGCAGTGCATACATGTTCAACCTCCTAAATTAAAAAGAGGGGAAGGGGGAAACCCCTCCCATCTCAGGGCTTCAGAATCCAGATGTTATGGGTACGAAGAAGGTATTTCCCATCTCTGCGTTTCCTGCTATGGCGGTGTTTCCGGAAGCCTGGTTTGAGAAGTTTACGGAGGTCTGGACGTTAGTCTGGGTTACCACCGAGTTGGATACGACACCGTTTACCACAGCTATGTTGGATCCCGCATTTACCGCTGAGGTCGCCGAGTTTACTATGCTCCATCCGCTCGCCTGTCTCTGAGCGTTGTCGTTGAGCTGGACTGTGTTCATGTTGTTATCCTGATCCGTGTCCGAGAGGTCTGAGCAGAAGCAGTTCTCTATTATCTGTCTCTGCTTGTTCAGGTTTATCGCTATGGCGAGGGCGTCCGCATTGGCAAAGTTGTTGTGGTTGCTCGCATACTGATCGTTAGTCTGTCCTATCGTGCTTCCATCAACAGCTCCGTCAACAAAGATTATGTTCATTCCAGAGTTCACTGCGGACTGAGCCATATTTATGGCGCTGAGGGCTGAGAATTCCATCTGGGCGTTGCCGTTTAGCTGAACCGAGTTGTTGTTGTTGTTCTGGTCATCTATGTTTGCATGGACGTTGTGGACGTACTGACCGGGCTCTCCAGCCAGCTCAAGGTTTCCTGCTACGGCGACATCGTTGGATTCAACGTTCCCCGTGTAGGTGTGGGCTTCGTTATCAAAGTTCCTTGCACTCTGAGTGTTTTCCTGATAGAGCGTGGATGAAGTTACGCTCTTTGCAGCCATGACGTTTATACCCGTGTTCCCTGCTGATACCGCTGAGTTGGTAACATCAAGTCCGCTCGCCTGTCTCTGAGCGTTATCGTTGAGCTGGACCGAGTTGTTGTTATTGTCCTGTTCAACCACTCCAAGAAGTTTACCTTCAAAAACTCCTTCGGAGTTTCTTACATTCTGAGTTTGCTTGTTTACATTTCCTGCAAGGGCTCTGCCGTTGTCCGCTTCAGCTCTGGCTATGTTCAGGTGGCTCTCCGCGCTCTGAGAGTTCAACTGTGTTAGAGAACTCTCTGAAACATCTCCCATGGACATGATGTTGGAGGCGTGGTTGTAAGCTGAGTTTGCAAGGTTTGATATCATAACTCCGCTCGCTTCTCTCTGGGCGTTGTTGTTGAGCTGAGCCGAGTTGTTGTTGTTGTCCTGGTCAACTATCTGATTTGGGACGAACTCATCATCAACCTCTGAACCGTAGACGTTGTTGACGTCCTGGGTTACGCCGAGCTCCGCATTTCCAGCAACCGCCAGGGGTGCTTCACCCGTCTGGGCTTCCGCATAGTTACCCATATTCTTGGCTACCTGAACGTTGGACTGGTATCCAGATGTTCCCGAGACCGTATTGGCTACAAACACGTTCATGCCACTGTTAGCCGCTGAGATAGCTGCATTCTGGAGCATGAGAGCTGATGCCTCTCTCTGGGCGTTGTTGTTGAGCTGAGCCGAGTTGTTGTTGTTGTCCTGGTCAACTATGTCGCCGTTGTTGGTAACTGTCTGGGTCTCCTTGTTGAGGTTAAAGGCTACCGCGATCTCTTCTTCCGCGTAGCCATTGTCGGCTGTGTTCACATGGTCCATCGCGGTCTGAATATTTGTCTGTGAAAAAGCGTGGCTGAAGGATTTGTCGGGATTTCCTGGTGGGTCGCCTCCGCCTCCTTCCTCGCCGTCAAGTAGTATGTTTATCGCGGCGTTGATGGAACTCTTGGCTGAGTTTATTATCCCTCCAGCGTTCGCCTCTCTCTGAGCGTTGTCGTTCAACTGGACTGAGTCAAGGTTGTTCTTCTGTCCGTTTATCTCCGCAAAGTGCCTGTTGTCGTTGTCTATAACCTGAAGTCCCTGTGCACTCACGTCATCCAGCTCTTCCTCGTTTATGACCTGCATATCACCCGCCTGGGCTACACCCATTACTCCAACCGCAAATATAGCTGAAAGCAGTAAATTCCTCTTGGTACTCATAATTGACACCTCCCTGTGGTGTTGTTAAATTTGTAAGACATAAGCCTCTTTTGGCGCTCCTTGCGCCCTTTTTACCCTTTTTAATCCCGGCTACTCGGGCGCCATGTGTTTTCCTCCTCTTCTCATATCCATACCTCCATAGATCTCAATAACTGAGTTTCAACCTGAATCTGTTGGGATACTTACCAAAGGAGTTTATTTTTCTCGCCTCATCCCAGAGGACTATCTTGGAACTGGTTTCCAGGGTTCTCATGGGGATATGTCCAGCTCCGGCGGATACTTTACCGAGCTCGCTGTCCGCCACAAGGGATACCTGAACGCGGTTTTCCTCTACCCGTTCTCCAGCGTGAACGAACGAGGAAAGCAGAGATATTCCTGCGAGAAAGCTCACTATGAAGGCGACCATGACCGGTTAAGTGCAATAAGCGTGCCATGTCGGAGAAATTCACTGTTTGCAGTCCTTTGGAGTGTTTAGCCCTTTCCGGAGGTAACGTCCGCATGTAAAGACCTTTGACACGTCCTGAGGGAGGAAACCGCTCTGCAGACCTTGAGCCATAAAGGGTTTAATGTTTCTGTAAAATCTTTTTATTCCCTGTAAAGGGAGTTTACTACCCCACGTCAACTATGAGATTTCCAAGCCTGTCAACGGTAGCCCGGGAGCCCGGTGGCAGAACGGTTGTGGAAGAGTACTCCACCACCACCGCAGGTCCATTTATCTCGTTTCCCCACAGCAGTTTTGTTCTGTCGTAAACCTTAGTCTCCGTGAACTCACCGCCGAAGGCGGTCTTTACAGAACCGAGAAGAGCTTCTCTGTTCTCCCCTTCATGTTTTTCCTTAAATCCGGGTAGCTCCGGCTTTCTTGAAGATGCCACAGCCCTGAGCCTTATGTTGACTATCTCAACCTCCCTCTCGTGTTTGTATCCGTAAACTCTCTCATGTTCCCTGTGGAAGTTCTCCTCGTAGCTCTCGGAGAAGGGGACGGTGAGCTCGTAGGACTGTCCTTCGTACCTCATATCAAGGAGCTTCTCAATGAGAACCTCTTCCCTGCCGAAGCCTTCCTTCTCCATGTCCTTTATAGCCCTATCAACGAGGGGAGAAAAGAGCTCCTCAAGGGTTATGTAATTTGTTTCCGTGCCCTTAAGCATCACCGTCAGGGAGTAGTCCTTGACCGTGTCAGCCAGGAGCATTCCCAGGGCGGAGAATATCCCCGGGTTTGGCGGGACGATCACCTTCGGTATGCCGAGCATCCTTGCAAGGAAGACCGCGTGAAGCCCTCCTGCCCCTCCAAAGGTTATGAGGGCGAACTCCTCTGGGTTGTGTCCCTTCTGGACTGATACCTTCCTTAGAGCCCTCTCCATGTTTGAGTTTGCCACCTCAAGGATCGCCTCCGCAAGCTCAAGGGGGGATGTGGAAAGCTCCCCTGAGAGCTTCTCCATGGGTTCTTTCAGTTTCTCTGGATAGAGTCTCATCTTTCCACCGAGGAAGTGCTCCGGGACGAGCCTCCCGAGGAAGAGGTTCGCGTCCGTGACCGTTATGTCCCTACCACCCTTTCCGTAGCACGCAGGTCCAGGGTCAGCCCCAGCACTCACAGGTCCAACCCTCAGCAGACCTCCCTCGTCTATCCAGGCTATGGAGCCTCCTCCCGCCCCTATGGTGTGTATGTCTATCATGGGAACCTTTATCGGAAGACCGTTTATCTTCGTTTCTGTGGTGACCGTGGGTGCTCCGTCTATGAGGGACACGTCCGTTGATGTGCCTCCCATATCAAAGGTTATGAGCTTCTCAAAGCCCGCGAGCTTCCCTATGTGGAGGGCGCTTATGACACCTCCCGCGGGTCCTGAAAGGACAGTCCTGACAGCCTCCCTTCTGGCGAGTGTGGACGAGACTATCCCTCCGTTGGACTGCATTATCCCGAGACTGTCTCCCTCCTTCAGTCTCTCCTCCAGATAGGAGATGTAGCTGTCCATCTTGGGAGATACGTAGGCGTTTACCACCGTTGTAGAGGTTCTCTCGTACTCCCTGAACTCCGGGAGTATCTCGTGGGACAGGGAAACGTGCACTCCGAGCTCATCCCTCAGCCTTTCGCCCAGCTCCTTCTCATGAGTCGGGTTTGCGTAAGAGTGCAGGAAGGACACGGCGACCGACTCCACGCCGAGCTCCCTCAACCTGCTTACGGTTTCCTTTATCTCGTCTCTACTCAGTTCCTCAAGGACTTCACCCCTGTAGTTCACCCTTCCACCGACACCCAAGCGAAGCTCTTGAGGCACGAGTGGGCTGGGCTTTCTGTAATGAAGGTCGTATAGCCTCTCCCTGTTCTGTCTTCCTATCTCCAGGATGTCCTCAAAACCCCTGTTTGTTACGAGGGCTGTCCTTGCCCCCTTCCTCTCAAGGAGTGCGTTTGTTGCAACCGTTGAGCCGTGAACTATCCTCCTTCCCGCTCCCCCTATCTTCTCCAGTCCTTCCAGGACAGCGATGGCTGGGTTATGGGGTGTTGAGAGCACCTTCAGAACCTTCAGTTCCCCATCCTTGAAGAATATGAAGTCCGTAAACGTTCCGCCCGTGTCCACGCCAACGAGGATCATGGTTAAGTATTATCGCAAAACCTTGGCGAGGAGCTTGGCGCTCCAGGGAAAGAGAAGGGAGGACAGGGCTGTGCTTATCAGGAGGGACAGGGCTGTAAGGTCATCTATGAGCCCCGAGGAGTGGGCGATCTCCGTCCCCGCTATCATAAGGGTAAAGGGATAGGACAGGAGTAGAGAAGAGAGCAGGAGCTCCCTGTAGGAGAAACCCGCCAGCAGTAGGAGGAAGGAAGGGAGGAGCCTGACGGTGAGCATGAGTGTGAGGAAGAGGCCGACCGTCCTCGCGATCTGAGTATCCAGAGCGGAGAGTTCCATACCCATCCCCGTCTTTATGAAGAATATGGGAATGAGGAAGCCGTAGCCTATGGAGGACAGCTTCTCCTCAAGGTCATGCTTCTTCCTTATGAAGAAGGAGAAGATCATTCCTGCAAGAAAGGACCCGAGGACGCTCTCTATATCGGCAAGGTGTGCAAGAACGGCGGTTGAGAACATTAGTGCGAGGCTCAGCCTTATTCCTATGGCACTGGGATCCTCCTCGTAGGTTAGCCTTTTGACTATCTCCGGGAACCACCAGAGGAGGAGTTTTGTTAGCCTGAAAACCAGGAAAAAACCAAGGAAGAAGAGGACTATGAGCCCAACTTCCCTCAGAAAGCTTACCCAGTCCTGAAACCCTCCGACCTTCTCCATAAAGGTAAGACCGAACAGGCTGACTATCTCACCGATAATGCCGATCATCATCACCCTCTTGCCCATGGAGCTCGTCAGTATCCCCATATCCCTCAGTGTTGCCAGCATCAGACCCACAGAGAGAAGCGAAAGTATTATCATTCCAGGAAGGCTCAGTCCCAGAAGAAGGGCTATGCTGATCCCCCATGCGAAGACCCCAAGAGTGTAAAGCGTGTATATCCCGAGGGTCTTACCCTCTGTGCTCTCAAGGAGGTTGAAGTCTATCTCAAGACCAGCCAAGAACATGAGGAGCAGGAAACCAAAATCAGCCAGAAAGTTAATAATCTCAGGGGTTTCCTGCGAGTCTCCGAGTATCTGTCCAAGGAAAAGACCGAAGATGAGCTCTCCAACGGGGACGGGCAAACTTAGGAGCCTTGCGAAGAGGGGAGATATGAAGGCTCCCAGAAAGACGACGAGGAGGACTATCTCAGCGCTCAAGGGAGACCTCCGGGATCATCAGGGTTGATACCCTTGCCTTCTTCGCCAGGAGGTGTGGTGTGTAGGGAGAGAAGAAGCTGGACTTCCTTCCAGGGGTGTAACCTACCGCGAGAAGATTAAAATTACCCTTCAGGAGCTTTAGAGTCTCCCTGACGGGATTGCCCTCCTTCCTTATAAGCTTGACCTCTATCTTTGAGACCGTCTGCGTCCTCTCAACGAAGTCCTTAAGGCTCTCAAGAAGCTCCTTCTCCTCCTTAGTCAGCATCTTCTCTATGCTCGTGACCATGAGGATGAAGACTTTGCTCCCGAAGAGCCTTGCGAAGTCAACAGCGTTGGGAAGCAGGAAACCCAAGGCGTCCGTATTCGCGGACACGAGGATATTCTCGTAGGGATGGCTACCCCTCAAGAGGAGGGAGGGAACCCTCAGCTCTGTGAATACGCTGTCCACCATGGAGCGGGACAGAAAGCCCCCTCTATCCCTGAGAACGTAAAGTCCCACCTCTTCTATGCTCTTCAGCGGTTCGCATTCCTCCTCAAGCCACTCCCTCACCTTCACCTTTCCCCTTACGTACTCAAATTCCTCCCCGGACACACCGCACACTACGCCCTTCGGACCCCACTTGAGGGGGAAGTTTGACTCTCCCTTCGTGACCATGTTGAGGAAGAGTTCTATCTGGGAAGGCTCTCCCACGACGAGGAGCCTGTCGCCCGGCTGAACCCTCAGGTCGGTGCGAGGTAGTATTAGGCTTCCCTCCCTGTATATCAGGGCTATCCTCACGTTCCTCAACCTGAGTTCACTCAACCTCATGAATACCGCAGGGGAGCTCTTCGTTATAAGAACCTCTGCAACCTCACCCTTTCTCAAGCCTATCCCGACCGGGTACTTAACTACTCCCTGCCCCTTGAGGAGGTTCTTCAGTATAGCACCGAGAACGTCAGGGACGGATATGAGCTCAATTCCCAGCTCTCTGAACTCACCGCTCTCTGGTCTCTCCTTAGCGACGTATATAAAACTCCCTTTAAAGCCGAAGGCTTTCCTCAAAACCCTCGCTATGTCAAGGGTGCTATCCTCGTTGAGGAAGGAGATCACGGACTCAACCCTGTCCAGACCCACCTTCTCCTTCCAGAGCTCTATATCGGTCGCGTTGCCCGGCACCACGCTGAGGTTCTCAATGCTCTTTTCCTTCTCAAGGAAGGATCTCAGCTTTTCCTCTTCCCTTTCCACAACTACGACCTCTGAGAACTGGGACACGATCTCCGTTATCTCCTCAACGTACCTTCCGAGACCGAGTATAACCGTGCTCATACACCCAGACCCCTTCCCAGCTCCACCGAGAGCTCTCTCAGCTCTTCAACTCCTCTCACGTCCCTCTCCCTCAGGGGGATCTTAACAAGTCTCAGGTCTCCGAACCTCTTCTCAATCTCTGCCATATACTTTCTCTCCTGCTCCTTCCTTACCAGCAGGAACTCGTCCCTCGTGTTCTCTGGGAGTATCTTGTTTACGAGAAGAACCTCCGTGCTAAGCCCCATCCTCTTTAATGAGTTCACCAGCCTGTCGGTCTCCTCAATGGGGAGCCTCTCGGGGTTCAGGACAGGGATGAAGGTGGTCTCCTTGGAGAAGAGGATCTTTGAAAAGAGGTTGAACCTCCTCCTTCTGTCCTCAAGTATCTCAATCGCTCTGTCCTCCCTCTCCCTACCGCTCGCGTACCAGAACCTCTGGGCGCTTTTCCTCTTCCTGAGGAGTTCCTCAAGCCACTTCCCGACCCTGCCCACGGTCCTGAGCATCTGGAGGGTGTGCCCCGTTGGGGCTGTGTCTATGACGAAGTGCTGGTAGTCTTCGTAATGCCCGAGAACGGTCTTTGAGAGCTCCTCAATGACAGCGGACTCTTCGGTCCCGGGGGTCTCCTGAACATTGTGGAAGGCTTCCCTTATCCGCTCAAACACATCGGGGCTGACCGCAGGCTCTATGCTTTCCAGAGCATTCCTTATGTATTCCTTTACAACCCCGTAGGGGTCTATCTCAAGGGCGAAGAGGTTGTCGGACACCCTGAAGATCCCCTCACCCTTCACACCCAGTATGTCGGAGAGTGAGTGGGCGGGGTCTGTGGATATGAGGAGCGTCCTCCTCCCCCTATCCGCAAGCATCAGGGCGAAGGCGGAAGACAGCGTGGTTTTCCCAACACCTCCCTTCCCGCCGAAGAAGAGGAGCTTTCTCTCAAGCATCAAGAAAAGTTTAAACGTATATCGGGCGATTT
>WGFS01000101.1 GCA_015492115.1 Aquificaceae bacterium | reverse complement strand
GGAAGATAAAGGAGATAGCGGTTGACAAGAGCATACTTGAGCTTGAGACGAGGATACTTGAGAAGTTCATAGTTACATCCGAGCTCGTTTACGACTGGAGGAAGTATGTCGGGAGGCTCCTTGAGGACGTGAACGAGATAATTGAGCTCAACGTAATATTTTCCGTCTTCATAGAGGGGGACACCTTGGAGGTTGAGGTCTTCTGGCTCCGCAACCCACCGGAGGGGATAAAGAACTTCCTTGAGGGTCTCATAAACAGGGAGGTGATCTCAAGGCTCCCCGTGACCACCTTCTCAGGTAAGGACATAGTCTTCCACCACCAGGTATCAAGGGAAGAGGAAGCCTGCACGAAGGTTGAAGAGGAAGCCCTAAGGTTAAGAACAAAGGTTCTCTTCCTTGAAAGACCTCAGCTCGGCGGTATAGTGGGCGTGGGGCTGAACTCGGAGCTCGCCCAGGACCCTTACAAGCACCCCGTCCTTGATGCCATACTCGCGACCCTTATAAACGTCGTGGGCTCAGCCAAGGCGATAAGTGTGCACGTTCAGGAGGTTGAGTTCTACGCTATGAGGGATTCACTCACTTTCCTCTACAATCAGAGAACCTTCTGGGAACTCTTCAACTACGAGCTTGAGAGGGCGGAGAGGTTCGGGAGGAGGTTGAGCCTGATCCTCTTAGACCTGGACAACTTCAAAGTAATAAACGACACCTACGGACACGTCTTCGGAGATACGGTCCTCAGGGAGGTGGGGAGGGTCATATACGAAAAGAAGAGGAAGGCGGACGTTGCCGCGAGGTACGGAGGGGACGAGTTTGCCCTGATAGCGGTTGGGGCAGGGGTGAACGAAGCCTACTCCTTAGCGAAGAGGATAAAGGAGGGCATAGAGAGCCTGACCCTTTACGCGGGCGAGGAGAGAACGGTGAACGTTGAGGTCTCCCTCGGCGTAGCCACCTACCCGGATCACGCGAAGAACCCCAGGGATCTCTTTATACTCGCGGACAACATGCTCAGGAAGGCAAAGGAGGAGGGGAGAAGCAAGCTCAAGGTTCCCTCTTACGAGGATCTCAGCAAGATAGGGAGCCTGCTCACGAAGAAGAGCATTCAGGTCCTGGACGCACTCAACAAGAGGGAGATAACACCCTACTTCCAGCCGATAGTTGATATACATACCGGGGAAGTCTTCGCCAATGAGGCTCTGATGAGGATAGGGAAGCACCACGTTCCCGCCTCCGAGTTCGTGGAGACTGCGGAGAACCTCGGTGTTCTCGTCCGTATGGACATGATAATTTACGAAGAGGTATTCAAGAGGGTAAAGGAGCAGGGTTACAGGAAGAAGATATTCCTGAACTTCTCCCCCAGGTTCCTCCTCATGGAGGACTTCTCGGAAAGGATAGGCAGGCTTGTGGAAGATTTCGGGATCTCTCCTGAGAACGTCGTCTTTGAGCTTACGGAGAGGGAGAGCGTGAAGAACGTGGAGCTCCTTGAGAGGTTCGTCAGGCAGATGAAGGAGCTCGGTTTTCAGTTCGCGATAGATGACTTCGGCTCTGGGTACTCCTCCTTTCACTACCTGAAGCGCATCCCTGCGGATTACGTCAAGATAGAGGGGGAGTTCGTGAGGGACACACCCCTGGATTGGAGAGACAGGAGCTTCATATCCTCCATAGTAGCCCTCGCCAAGGGTATGGGGATAAGGACAGTCGCCGAGTTCGTAGAGAGTGAAGACATTCTTAAACACCTCAGGGAGCTCGGTGTGGATTACGGACAGGGTTTCTACTTCGGCAAACCCTCCCCGGAGCTCAGGGAATAATTTAAAATTTAGAGCATGATTACGTCGGGATTTCCACTCCTCAGAGGAAGGAGGCTAAGGAGGAACGAGAACATAAGACGGCTCGTTAGAGAAAACCGCATAACTCACGATGACCTCATATACCCTGTCTTCGTCCGCTACGGGAAGAACGTAGTTGAGGAAGTTCCCTCAATGCCCGGCGTATTCAGGTATTCGGTTGACAAAGTCGCGGACGCGGTCAAGGAGGCGAGAGACCTCGGAATACCCGCGGTCATACTCTTCGGCATACCAGAGCACAAGGACGAGGTGGGCTCGGGTACATGGAGCGATGAGGGGATAATCCAGAGGACCCTTCGGGTTCTGAAAAAGGAAGTCCCCGATATGTATCTGATAACGGACGTCTGCTTCTGCGAGTACACCTCCCACGGACACTGCGGGGTTCTACACGACCACGAGGTGGACAACGACGCGACCTTAGAGAACCTCAGAAAGCAGGTGGTCTCCCATGCAAAGAACGGGGCGGACATGGTAGCCCCCTCGGGGATGATGGACGGTATGGTAAGGGCTATAAGAAGTGCTTTGGACGATGCGGGTTTCACCCACATACCCATAATGGCCTACTCAGCAAAGTTCGCCTCAGCCTTCTACGGACCCTTCAGGGACGCGGCGGAGAGTGCACCCTCCTTCGGGGACAGGAGGAGCTACCAGATGGACCCAGCCAACTCAAGGGAGGCTCTCAAGGAAGTCCTCATGGACGTTCAGGAGGGTGCGGACATAGTTATGGTGAAACCTGCCCTCGCATACCTTGACATAATAACGAAGGTCAAGGAAAACACCCTCCTTCCCGTCTGCGCCTACAACGTTAGCGGTGAGTACTCCATGATAAAGGCGGCGGGAAAGCTGGGCTGGATAGACGAGAGGAAGGTGATGATAGAGACCCTCCTCTCCATGAAGAGAGCGGGAGCTGACATGATAATCACCTACTTCGCGAAAGAGGTCGCCCAGCTCATAAACAGGGGAGAGGTTTGAAGTTACGGGGAAAGGTTTTCGAAGAGTTTGGTAAGTACTGGGTAGATTTGGCAAAAGTTGTTGCAATAGTAGGTATCATTTATCCAATCTTTAAAGAAAGTTCTGAGCCCAAACTTGTCACAGTCGCAATCCTTGTATCCCTGCTTCTTTTGGCATTCGGATTATATTGGATAAACAGAGGAGGAAACTAATGGACAATCTCATGTTTGCCCTATTAATGCTTGTGGTTGCAGCTGTGCTTTCCTCCGCCGTTCTGTGGTACTTATCCCGAAGAGAGGTTAAGCGAGGAGAGGTTTAAGTAAACCAGATTACAGACCTCCAGACCCCCTTGAACTACCCTTTAATCAAGGAGGTTAGCGATATGAACAAGGTCGCTATAGTTGTTCTTGCGGACAAAGAAAGTCATGAAGGTCTTGGAAGGGTAGCCAACGCCCTTGAGGCTGTCAAGGAGTTCAAGGAAGCTGGGGATGAGGTCGTCCTGATATTTGACGGGGCGGGGACAACCTGGGCTGGAGAGCTCTCCCGAAAGGAACACCTCCTGAACCCCCTGTTTGAAGCTGTGAGAGACAGGGTGTCAGGGGTTTGCAGTTTCTGTGCCTACGCTTTTGGCGTTAAAGAGGACGTAGATAACTCAGGAATCCCATTTCTGGAGGAGTACGATGGACATCCCAGCTTCAGACGTCTGATCTCAGAAGGGTATCAGGTAATAACATTCTGAAGGGAGGGTAACATCATGAAAAAGTTTGTGCTCTCATTAGTGCTGGTAAGTGCAGTCGGTGCCTCTTTCTCACAGGTGGAAGAGATTGAGAGGATGAAAGCTATGGCTATGGAAAATATGAAGAAATTCATGAAGATGTCCCCGAGAGAACGAAGGGAGTATGTATCTGCAAAAGAGAGATCTGCCTATCTGCTGGGAAG
>WGFS01000100.1 GCA_015492115.1 Aquificaceae bacterium | reverse complement strand
TTCTTGCACCTTTTGGTGGCGTTGAACTTGCAATCAACCACCTTTCCCCCTTCCTTCCTGACGAAAACGGTGACCCTGTGGCAACCTTGAGAGCATGTCCCGCTTATACCTTCCCCTTCGGTCTCAACGAAGTTTTTGAGCCCCTGCTTTATATACTCCGCTACCTTCATGGTGTTTAATTATACCAGCTCTTTGCTCAGCTCAAGCTCCATAACCAGAGCGGTCTCACCGTCGGAGTAGAACTTGGGTCTCTCCCTGACTATCTTGAAGCCCAGAGATCTGTAAAGCTTTATAGCCTGAAGATTTGACTTCCTTACGTCAAGCTGGACAACCCTCGCCTCACCCCTGAGTTTTTCCAGAAGTTCGGAGAGGAACCACCTGCCTACACCCCTGCCCCTGTACCCTGGGTGGATGGCGAAGGTCATTATGAAGGCCTCCTCCTTTATAAGCCAGAGGATAGCGTAGCCTACCATACTCCCTTCGGTCTCAAGGACATACTTCCTTGAATAGGGAAGCTTGAACTCCCTCCTCAGAGAATCCATGCTCCAGGCGTCCGTGGTGAAGGAGTTCACGTTGATCTCATAGACCACGGGGAGGTCTTCCTCTCTCATCTCTCTCACATGAAGCTCCATCGCTTGAAATTATAATTAAGGGTGATGTTCAGAGTCTTCGTACTCCTGTTCTTCCTCGCAAGCCTCTCCTTCTCAAAGGTCTTTGTCGCAAAGTGGGACGGCGCAATAACGCCCATAACAGTGGATTACATAGACAGATCCCTCACTAAGGCTGAGATGGAGGGTGGAACCCTCTTCGTCCTCCTGTTGAACACCCCCGGTGGGCTGGCTGAGTCCATGCGCAGGGTCGTTCAGAGGTTTGAGAGGAGTCCCCTGCCTGTGGTTGTCTTTGTCTATCCTCCCGGTGGAAGAGCTGCATCGGCGGGTGCGATCATAACCATCTCGGCGGACATAGCGGTCATGGCTCCGGGAACAAACATAGGCGCTGCACACCCCGTTCAGATAGGGGGAGTGCCCACGGGAAAGGGGAAGAAGGAAGAGAAGGACGTTATGAAGGAGAAGATACTTCAGGATATGCTCGCCTTTGTCAGGAGCATCGCAGAGGAGAAGGGGAGGAACGTGAAGGTAGTTGAAAGGATGGTGAAGGAGAGCCTCTCCCTCTCCGCAGAGGAAGCCCTCAAGGAGGGAGTCATAGACCTGATAGCCCGAGACCTTGGAGAGCTCCTTGAGAAGATAGACGGGAAGAAGGTAAGCAAACTTGGAAGGGAGGTAGAGATAAGAACGAAGGGCGTTGAGGTCGTCCAGATCAAGGAGAGCTTCAAGGAGGAGTTCCTGAAGATAATCACAAACCCGACGGTCGCCTACCTTCTCCTCATGCTCGGCTTCTACGGCATATTCTTTGAGCTCTACAATCCGGGTGCGGTCATACCGGGTGTGGTGGGAGCTATATGCCTCCTCCTCGGTCTCTACGGGCTCTCCCTTATATCCATGAACTGGCTCGGTCTTTTCCTCATAGTTCTGGGAATTCTTCTCTTCGTCCTTGAGCTGATAACACCGACCTTTGGAGCCCTTGCGGTTGGAGGGGTTATATCCCTCGCCCTGGGCTCTCTATTTCTAATAGAGCCCGAGTCCCCCTACGGGGAGATCCCCAGATCCGTCATAACCGGGGTGGTGCTTGCGAGCGCCCTCTTCTTCCTTGTAGCTGGAAGGCTGGGTTTGAAGGCTCAGAGGAGGAAAAAGCTCACGGGTGCGGAGGGCATGATAGGTGAGGAGGGAGAGGCTATAACCGACTTCAGGAAGGGGAAGGGGAAGGTTCTCGTCCACGGTGAGATATGGGACGCCCTGAGCTCAGAGGAGATAAGGAAGGGAGACCCTGTCAAGGTTGTCGCACTCAAGGGACTCAGACTCATCGTTGAGAAGACCTCTTCCGAGCTTCCTGAACGAAAACAAGAACCTTAGCGACAGCCTCGTAAAGGACGGGAGGTATCTCTTCAAAGACCTCCATCTTCAGCAGAGCCTCTATAAGGTGCTTGTCTTCAAGTATAGGCACTCCCTCCTTCCTGGCGAGCTCAAGTATCCTCTCAGCGAGCTCACCCACCCCCTTTGCGACCACAACGGGAGCCCTGTCTCTGTCAGCAGAGTACCTGAGAGCGACCGCCTTCTTCCTTTTCTCTTCCATATCAAACCCTCAGGTTGAAAACACCCTCCTCACCGACCTCCCCCGCGAGCTCCCTCTCAAAGGATTCCTCTCTATCCTTCACCACCTCAAGCCTTTTAACCTCAAGCCCAAGATCGGACAGCTCATCTTTCAGGGAAGGGAGTGAGTTCTCAAGCTCCAGCCTGAGCCTTTCTATATCCGTCCTGAACATAAGGTTCACGTAGTCGGGGTTTTCCCTTCTCGGTGCCTCCATCAGAATGCCCAGGAAACCCTCCTCAAAGTTGAGCTTGACAAAGATCCTGAAGGAGTCCTTCATGGAGAGGGCAAGAACACCCTTCCCCTCCTCCACCCTGAAGGGAACCACGAACCTGTTCCCCTCCTGGGCTATGAAAAAAGACTGCATGTAGTTTATCCCCTCAAGTCTTGTGAGATTCTTTTTCACCTCCGCTGGTAGTTCAGAGGTGAGCCTTTCCCTCAGCTCGGATAGCTTACCCCTCTCTTCGGAGAGCTTTCTAAGCTCCCGTGATATGGCATCCACATCCTCCGTCTCCAGCTTTGAGCTCAGGAAGGTGTTCGCACCCCTAACCAGATCCCTCATAAGGGACACGAGCTTATCCCTGTGTAAGGGTAGCTCCTCAGGGTTTGTGAGCTTTAAGCCTACCAGATTAAGCTTCTGGACGAACTCCTGCATACGGTTGTTCTCAAGACTTTTAAGAGCTTCCCTGAACACGCTTAGCGTTTTAGGGTTCTTCTCCATAGGATCAAGGATCTTCCGATTTACCGTAAACTTCAGCCCTATCAGGGCGGTTCTCTCCGTAAGATCCTTTACCAGCGAGCGCGTGAGATTCCTTACTGTCTCTCTTATGAAGTCAGCCCTCCGCTCGTTGTCGTTTATCTTTGCGTCAAGCTCCCTCTCCAGGAAGACGAGTTCACGAAAGAACTCAGCCTTCTCTCCCTTCTCAGCCTTCTCAAGGAGAGAGGAAACCCTCTTCCCAAGTTCCTCCGGCAGAACTACCTCTCTAAGGACCGCCTCCAAGCCTTTCGTGTCCGCCTCGTTCAAAGCTTTAAGAACCTGATACTTCACATCCCTCGCGAGTTCTTCCTCTCCCAGAACACCTCTCAGGAAGTCCCACACCTTCCTCTCATACACGATCCCTGAATTTTCAACGGTCTCCTTCAGACTGTCAGCCTTTAAAGGGAAGGCATCTATACTCAGCAGAGAACTCAGGAGGTCTCTGACACCCCTTACCCCCGAGAAGGAACGTTCAACTCTCAGCGTTATGGGATCTTTAGACTCAAGCACAAGGTTCAGCTCCTCTCCCATCTTGACAGGCATAGCGAGCCTGTTCTCAGCCTCAACTTCATAGCCGTTTTCCAGCATGAGAACCACCTTTTCTGAGTCCAGAGACTTCACGGTAGCACGGAAGCGCGAACCTACATCTCCCAGTGATGCGAGGAGAGCCTCGGGAACCCTGGATAGTATCCTTATCTCGTAGACCCTGGCGGTTTCATACGCCTCGTAAGCCTTGTTCCTGAGTATGGCGGTGTCTAAGAAGACTCCCTCAACCTTTCTTCCTTCCATCAACCATTAATATCGGTTTTATAACTCTTTATGAAAGCGAGCGCCCCCCTCGCACCCAGGAACTCACCAGCACGTGAGAAGTGTACGGACACACAGGACGCGGGCAGATCCTCCGAGAGTTCCCTGACCTTATCACCTGCATCTGAAAGGAGCTCCTCCATGCTCTCAATAAGCCCACCACCCAGAACCAGGGTGTCCGGGTTGAATATGTGAACCATGTTCATCAGACCTAAATACAGGTATTCCTTGAATCTCTCCACCGCGCTGAGCGCGGTCCTCTCGCCACCCTTAGCCCTCTCAACTATCTCGTAGTCCTTTAAGGTTTCCCCACCGAGCTCTGCGTAGATCCTCTGGAGACCGTAGGAGGAACAGTACGCCTCCCAGCAACCATGTCTTCCACAGTTACAGGGGTATCCCCCCTTCTGCACTATATGGTGCCCGACCTCCATGGCAGATCCGCACACCCCCAAGAAGGGAGCACCTCCGATGACGAGTCCTCCTCCAAGCCCGGTTCCCACAGCTATAAGTATGAGAACCTCGCTCTCCCTGTGGTCAAAGAACCACTCTCCGAAGCTGGCGACAGTAACGTCGTTTCCCACAACTATGTCAAAGTCCCTGTCTCTAAAGAGCTCCTGAAAATCAACGCCGTCAAGGACGGGTATGTTCGGAGACTTGAAGACCTTTCCCGATCTGGAGGTGAAGCCCGCGACCGCTATCCCCACACCTGTGGGATCTCCCTCCTCAACTATCTCCTTTATCTTCTCAAGAAATCTCTCCCTGTTGTCCTTGAGGTTCTTTATGAAATGCTTTTCTCTGCTACCGTCTTCCCACAGGACTTTTATGAAGGTTCCGCCTATATCAACCCCCTTTAACATACTCTATCTCCGTGATCTTAAAAGTATTCCCTTCTTTGAAGCCGTAGAGATTTATCCTTAAACTCCCTTTGAACATGCCCTTCTCCTTTACCTTGATTTCCACCTCCATCAGTATAACCTTCCCCGTGCGCTCAATATCCTCTTCAACGACCACATTGCCCGAGACCTTTCTTCTGTTCTCCATACAGGACCGCGTGAGACCTCCAACACCTCCGAGCTTCCTGAGAAGCTTCACATCCATGTACTGGGCCAAGTGCGATGCTGTTTCTGGTGAGCAGTCCTCAAGCCCTGCCAAAAAGAGGTAAGCTGTCCTCAGTATGTCTATCTCCCTTGAACTCCCTTTACCCTTCTGTTCGTATATGAGCAGTGTAACGATTATAGGGTAGAGGAGGGCAAGGAGTACAAAGCTTCCTATTATCGCATCTTCAACCTTTACACTCTTCCTCAAAGCCACCCTTTCCTCCTGACCCAGAGAAGGAGAGCCAAGGTAACGAGAACCATAAGTGCGAGGGAATAGGGGTATCCATACTTCCAGCTGAGCTCTGGCATGTTCTCAAAGTTCATACCGAATATGCTCGCTATAAGGGTGGCTGGCAGGAATATGGTCGCCAGCACGGTGAACACCTTGACAGCCTCGTTCTGACGTATCGTGATTAGACCGAGCAGGGAGTTCTGGATGCTGTCTATCTTCTCCATGTAAAAGGATGTGTAGTCAAGGAGTGTGCTCAGGTCGTCAAGGAGTATCTTCAGCTCCCTCTTGGTCTGGGCGTTTATCAGGGGGCTCTTGAGAAATCGGGAGAGTATCCTGACCTTCTCGTTTATAGACTCCCTCAGGGTTATGTTCAGTTCGTCGTAGTAAGCTATGTCCTTTATGAGCTCCTCAGACTGCTCCACAAATATCTTCTTCCATATGTTTCTTATCCTCCTGCCGAGTATCTCAAGCCTGTCCCCGATCCTGTCAACCTCTATGCTCAGGATCTCCCCAAAGAGGGACTCAGCAAACTGGATGTACGCCCTGTTGGTCTTGAGCCTGTTCAGAAATATGAGAAGAGCCGGAATATCTCTGTACCTGAGAGTTACAAAGTAGCGTTCCCTTATGAAGAAGAAGACCGGTTCAACTATTATCTCCTCCTTCTGCTGTATTACAAAGGACATGTTTATGTTTATGGAATCCCCTACCTCCGTATACTTGGAGCTTATCTCTATATCTCCCATGACCTCCTTGGAGGGCATCTCAAAGCCTATCTTTTCCTCAAGCCATGAGATTTCCCCCTCATCCGGGTCAAGGACGTCAATCCACACTATCCCCTTCTTACGCGCTTTTTCAAAGTCCTCAGTTTCCCACTCGGAGATTTCCCTTCCCGCAATTGAGTAGAGTTTTATCACATCATAATTTTAACCTACGGACTGTGCTCACCCCAAAGCTCCCTTATCTCCTCGGGAAGCTGGCGTATAACGTCCTCAACTTCTCCCCAGGTGACATGCTTTTTTATGACCTTGAAGACCCCTCTCACGAACCTCTCAGCCTCATCAGGGTTCGTTATATCCCTTCCCTTTACCAGACCCGGGTCGTTCATGACCCTCTGGAGAAACTCCTCCCTCTTTTTCACACTCTTGTCAGGTCCTCTCGTCGGATCCCAGCCCTCACACCAGACCGCCTTAAGTACCATCGGGAGCTGGGCTGAGAAGTCCTTTCCCTCACGGGGATCCAGCCTGTCCCTGAGTGCGTGCAGGACGGCCTTCGTAATCCTGAATGCTCTGTGTTCATCATCGATCCCGAGCTCCACCATCACATCGTGGATAAAGTCGTGCCCCTTCTGAACCCACTCATCAAACAACGCCATCTCTCCACCTCCTTATATTTTTTCCTTTCCCTTATTAATCTATCTCCTCCTGCGCACGCGGGCTACGTTCCTTCTATGCTGAGCGTAAGTTGTGCTGAATATGTGTCTCTTCCTCTTTGGGTCAACCACGAAGTACAGATACCTGACATCCGCAGGTTCAAGGGCAGCCTTAAGGGATGAAAGTCCGGGATTGCATATCGGTGTTGGAGGCAGACCAAAGTACAGGTAGGTGTTGTAAGGGTCGTCTATCTGAAGGTGTTCTCTCTTTAACTTTCCCTCCCACATACCCCTTCTCTTCAGGGCGTAGATGACGGTGGGGTCTATCTGGAGCTTCATGCGCTTCCTGAGCCTGTTGTATATAACCGCCGCTATCAGCGGTTTCTCACTGTCTCTAAAGGTCTCCTTCTCAACCATAGACGCGACCGTAACCCACTCCTCAATTGAGAGCCCCTTTTCAGCCACCCGTGGTCTCAGGTCAACGGTCTTCTCAAGGAAGTTCCTGTACATAGTGTCTATGACCTTGAGAGGGTGGGTGTTCTTGGAGAAGAAGTAGGTGTCCGGGAAAAGGAAGCCCTCCATGGTTGGAGTGGAGAGTCCATAGCTCTTGGGTGTGGTCTCGGACATGGCGTATCTGAGAAAGTCCTCCCTCTTACACACTCGCTCCTTCTCAAGCAGTTCGGCTATATCATAAAGATCGCTACCCTCGGCTACGGTAACTTTGTGGAGTTTGTGAATTCCCTTTGATAGCTTCTCATATACATCAAAGGGAGATATATAACCGCTGAACTCGTACTCTCCAGCTTCAAGCTTATCCTTCCTGAAGGCATGTATGAGTATGAGGGAAAGCCTGCTCCTTATAAGACCCTTCCTGTAAAGGGTATCTATTATCTTGATGGTCGGCATGCCGTAAGGTATATCAACTGTTTTCGTGTTTACGTACACAGGCAGGAACGCATAGGTCAGGTATATGAGAACGAGTATGAAGAAGGTTGAGAGTAAGATAAGCTTCCTCATCGGGATTGAAGATACTCTTCCAAGATAATCTGGGCGGAGACCGAGTCAAGAAGCTCCCTCCTCCTCTTTGGAGGAAGCTCTCTCAGACGGGATTCGGCTTCCAGAGTGGTGTACCTCTCATCCCAGAGTACAACTTCAATATCTCCGAGCCTTCCTTTCAGTTTCTCCACAAACTCTCTGACCTCCCTCGCCCTCTGCCCCTCTCTACCCGAAGGTGTAAGGGGAAGCCCAACCACAACCCTGCTCACCCCGGTGGAGTGGATGATCTTGTATAACCTGTCTATAAGGTGCTCATCGTTCTTCAGGACTCCCTTCGGGAGGGCTATACCTAATTCAGTGTCCCCTACAGCTAAACCTACTCTCTTGGTGCCAAAGTCTATGGCGAGAACCTTCAAGACCCCTTGGCTGTCTTAAACCCCACTATCTTGTAAAGTGGGCAGAAACCCACCACAGACGTAATTATGAAGACTATTCCGATTATCCCGAGGATCCACCATGCACCTCCCTTCTGAAGCGCAAGGGCTATAAAGATTATGGCAAGTATAACCCTTATCGCTCTGTCCCACGAAGCCATATTCTTTTCCATGGCTCTTGCCCTCCTTTTAAGATCATATGTCTATCCGTTCCTATTATAAAGTTTATGGCGGAAGGGGAGGGATTCGAACCCTCGGTACCCGAAGCCGGGTACACGGCGTTTCCAGCGCCGCGCCTTCGTCCGCTCGGCCACCCTTCCTGGAAGGATTTATTATTTTAACTAAATTTACGCCCTAAGTCCTCTTCCGTAAGGGAGGGGATAAAGGGCGTCGCCCATAAGGGCGTTTTAGGGTTGCATGTAGCAGAGTAGGAGGCTAATATAATTCACATAGGTGGAGAGCTATAAAGGTGTGATGCCAGCCTCCACTTTAGTGATAAAGGTTTGGGAATCGGTTAGAAGCGAAGGGGTTAAGGGCTCACCTACCTTACGGGTGGTAGGGTCGGAGCGACCCGAACTTACGCCTGTGGAGAGGGCGAAAAGCCCTCGTTGAAGCAGGAATCCCCATGCGGGTCTTCCGGGTGGGGCGCAGTCCCCTACCGGAAGCTCCTTCCGTAAAGGAGGAGAGGTTCACATTAGAAGACCCTCAGGCTAAAGTCCAAATATATGCCCGAGTGTATCGTAAAATCTTCTGTAGATCTCGGCTGTAGCGATGGTATCCTTGAGATTGTACAGCGCTATATCCCTGTACCTGCCCTCTCTGAAGTACCTCTTCACCTCGTGTCCGTCCATAGATTCCTTGGGTGATGGGAGACCCAGTCTTCTGCACACGAAGTCAAGGGAGTACTTCCTCCCCTGTCCGTGAAACGTAAGGGCATCAAGCAGGTCAAGATGGTTGTCGTACGAAAACCTTTTACCGATAAGATCCCTTGAAACCCTGACATCCAGAACGAAAGACCTCAGCATAAGGAACACTGAGTCAAACCTCCTCCCGTTGAAGGAGACCAACCTCTGGTTCCTCCTCTCGTCAACCTTCTTCCAGAAATTCTCCAGTATCCTTCTCTCCGCACGCTCTATGCCTCCTTCAATTGAGAAGGACTTCATGTAAACAGTGAAGCCATCTCTATCAAGCTCTTCAAGCCCTTCTCTATCGGAGAGGTACATGACCAGAGCTCTCCCGGTGGGGATGTCAAGGAGCGTAACGCTAACGAGGTGGGCTGTAAAAGCCCAGAAACTGAGCTTCTCCTTCTCTTTCTCCTCGTCTTCCTCGCTCTCTGCGTACTTGAGTATGTACTCCCAGTCCCTGTCATCAAAGCTATCCTCGCTTACCGGAACGGTTTCAATATCAAACACGACCGCATCCATATAAACTCCCTCCAGAAATGATTATAATTCAGTAAAAGTGAGGTTAATAAAGCCCAGCCCTCCTCAGGCTGTCCTGATGTCTTACCTTGCCCTTATAGCTGTGGGTGTTCTCCTCTTTTACGTACTGCCCACAACAAAACACGAGGTCTCCCTGATAGACCTTCTATTCACGGTTACTTCAGCTGTAACGGTTACAGGTCTTACCGTCCTGAATACGGAGACCGCCCTGACGGATACGGGTAAATGGTTACTCCTGGGACTTATACAGATAGGTGGTCTGGGCTACATGACCATAACCACTTTCCTCCTCATAACCCTCAAGCGTAAGATAGGTCTCAAGGAGAGGCTCGTGCTGGCGGAAGCTCTGAACTACCCGGGCATTTACGGACTCGTTCGCTTCCTGAGGAGAGTTGTCCTGTTCGTTATAGTGGTGGAACTGCTCGGTTTTATCCTGCTGTACCTGCACTGGAGATCCGCAGGGAACTCAGACGGAGCCCTCTTTTCCGCACTCTTCCATTCAATTTCAGCCTTCAACAACGCGGGTTTTTCCCTCTTCTCAGACAACCTCGTAAGGTTCAGGCGAGACCTGTTCGTGAACGTGGTAGTGATGTCTCTTATCATCCTCGGTGGTCTCGGCTTCTTCGTGATCAATGACCTCTACCTGTTCTACAGGAAGAAGGTGAGGAGGCTGTCAACCCACACAAAGCTCGTCCTTTCTATAACTGGACTCCTGATACTCTCCGGCTGGATAGGACTGCTCCTAACCGAGATCGCTCACGAACCCGGACTCTGGTCTCTGAACTGGAAGGAACGACTCCTCTCCACGCTATTCCTGAGCGTGTCATCCAGAACAGCGGGCTTCAACACGATAGATCTGAGCTACCTTTCCGAGTCTTCCCTCTTTCTGCTGATGCTCTTCATGTTCGTCGGAGCTTCACCGGGAAGTACGGGTGGAGGTATAAAAACCACGACCTTCGCTGTGATAATACTGGCGGTGTTATCCTACATAAGGGGAAGGAGTGAGGTGGTTGTGTTTCATAGAAGTCTCACACAGGGACAGATACACCGTGCTATGGTGGTCATGGCACTCTCCTTTACATACATCGCTCTGGTAAACTTGCTCATAGACAGGCTGGAAGACAAAGACTTTCTGAGCACCCTCTTTGAGGTGGTCTCCGCCTTCTCCACGGTAGGTTTGTCCACCGGAGGAGGTGAGGGGTTGAGCTTCAGCGCTCAGTTTTCACCTATAAGCAAGTTACTTATAGCTATAACCATGGTTGTGGGAAGGGTTGGTATAATCAGCTTTGCCATAGCCCTTATGGGCAAGGAGAAGGAGAGCAGGATAAGGCACCCCGAGGCGAGGTTGCTGTTATGAAGAAAACTTTCGGTGTCATAGGGCTCGGCAGGTTCGGATACCACGTGGTTAAGACATTGACAGAGGCGGATGTGGAGGTGATAGCAATAGACAAGGACCCAGATAAGGTCAAGAAGGTGAGTGAGTTCGTAACCCACGCGTACGTTGCGGATGCCCTTGATGAGAAAGCCCTTGAGGAGTCGGGGGTTTTTACATCCGATGTAGTTATAGTCAGCATAGGACAGAACATAGAGGCGAGCATCCTCGTTACGGTTCTTCTGATCAACAGAGGTGTCAAGGAGGTTGTAGCAAAGGCTATAAATCCTCTTCATGGAGAGGTCTTGAACAGGCTCGGTGTAAAGAGGGTCGTCTATCCAGAGATGGAGATAGCGGTTAAACTTGCCCGCTCTCTGCTCATAGGTGGAATGCTGGAAGAGATCCCCTTTGCACCGGGTTACAGCATCTTTGAGATAAAGGCTCCAAAGAAGTTGTCGGGTAAAACCCTCAAGGATCTTGATCTCAGAAGAAACTATGGGATAACAGTCCTGGCGATAAAGAGGGGTGACAGTGTGATAGTCAATCCTTCAGCGAAAGACAGGATAGAGGAGGAGGACATCCTGCTGGTTCTGGGGAGCGAGGAAAACGTTACCAGCATGTCAGAGTAGTTTTCAGAAACTCATGTTCCTAAGTTCCTCTACCCACTGCCTGTACTCTTCAGCCATGGAGGGATGGTTGAACTTTAGAGCCTGTCTTATACCCTCCTCAAGGACTTCTATAGCCTTGTTGAACTCTCCGAGTTCCTCGTAACACTTGGCAAGGAGTCTGTAAACCGCACCCTCATCCTCCTGAAGCCTCAGGTATTCCTCCACGTGTTTCACAGCGTTCTCGTAGTCTCTCACCTTGTAATACTCCTGTGCGAGAGAGTAGTGAACCATCGGGTTGTCCGGAGCTTTCTTCAGCAGTTCCTTAAAATAGGTGAGCCTGTCCATTCTTTACCTCCATAAAGAGATCTCTATCCCCCTTTATCCTGTTAAGGAGGACCTCCGCACTGCCTATGGTGAATTTAATGCTGAGCTTAACAGGTATGTTGGTCTCCTTATCCACCCACACAAACCACTTGCCCTTAGGCTTAAGGATGCCTTTGGTCTCAACTTCGGGGATTAAGAGAACCTTCCAGGTTGAGTACCTATTTCCAAAGACTTCCACACTCTCCTCACCCACCGTTCTGTACCGGACGTTTTGCACCTTGGCATCGTAAAACATATTGATTGTCCCGCCCCTGTAGTTGGGCGTATCTATATACACGAGGAAGGAGGTTGAGAAGGGGTCAAAGAGGTAAACGGAGCTCTCAAAGAAACCTTCCTTTACCCTTTTACCTTCCTTCTTGTATCTAACGATCCTGTAGTCTATACCTCGCTCAAGGAACAGGTAGATGTGGTCTCTAACGAAGCTCCCCTCTCTCTGAAAGAGGGAAAAGCTCTTGGGCTTGAGCGACACGAGTGTAGCCTCACCCCAGCTGTTGACCCTTTTGACAAGCCTTCCAACCACTATCGTCTTTGCCCAGGAGCGTATCCTGAGCTCTCTGCCCTTAAGAGTGTAATCAACACAGCTCTCGGCAACGGGAAAGAACCAGAAGTAAACCCTGTAACAGGTCTCCAGCTCCTTTGCCCACAGGATAAGAGGGAATAAGAGAAGTGCCAGAAGCTTCATTGCATAAGGACTCTGTTAACCTCCTCTATGGAGGTTATCCCCTTCCTGACCTTTATCATCCCCGACTGGTAGAGGGTCCTCATCCCCTTCTGCATGGCAAGCTCTCTTATATCATCCGCTGTGCCACCCTTTATTATCAGCTTCCTTAGTTCATCGTCTATCTCCATGATCTCGTGCACAGCGGTTCTACCCTTGTAACCTGTGTTGTTGCAGTTAGCACATCCCTTCTCGCTCGCCCTGTACACGGTTATATCCTCATCGGGGGACTTTATCACCCCCATCCTTACAAGAGCCTCCTTGGGTATATCGTGGGGAACCTTGCACTCAGGGCAGAGCTTCCTTATCAGCCTCTGGGCGACCACCAGTATGAGAGAGGAACCGACAAGGAAGGGTTCTATTCCCATGTCTGTTAATCTTGTAACCGTTGTAGGTGCATCGTTTGTGTGCAGTGTGGAGAAGACAAGGTGACCTGTGAGGGATGCCCTTATGGCTATGTCTCCCGTCTCGTGGTCCCTAATCTCACCCACGAGGATTATGTCGGGGTCCTGCCTTAGAAACGCCCTGAGGACGCTTGAGAAGGTTAAACCTATCCTCTCGTTCACCTGCACCTGGTTTATCCCCGGTATTGCCACCTCAACGGGGTCTTCCGCGGTCATTATGTTCACATCGGGGTGATTTCTCTCCATAAGTGCCGAGTACAGGGTCGTCGTCTTACCAGAACCGGTAGGACCTGTCACCAGTATCATCCCCCACGGCTTCCATATTGCGCTCCTGAACTTTTCAAGGTCGTCAGGCTCAAAACCGAGGTCTTCAAGCTTAACGTTCAGGTACTTCTCAGCCTCCTGTATCCTCATGACGACCTTCTCACCGTAAACGGTAGGGACGGTGGATACCCTCAGGTCTATCTTCTTCCTCTCTATCTTTATACGTATCCTTCCGTCCTGAGGTTTCCTCTTCTCCGCTATGTCAAGATTTGACATTATCTTGTACCTTGCGACGAGGCTGTCCTTTATGTTGATAGGTAGCTGGTGGTATATCCTGAGGACACCGTCAACCCTGTATCTGACCAGAACCTTCTTCTCCTGAGGCTCTATGTGAATGTCAGACGCACCCATTCTTACAGCCTCAAATATCAAACCGTTGGCGAGTTTTACTATAGGCGCCTCTTCCGTTGCGTGGAGTAGCTGTTCAATGGGGGTGTCGCTCTCCTCTTCTTCAAGTTCAACCTCCGTATCCTCTATCTGACTGAGTACGTCCCCCAGCTGAGGAAACTGTTTGTCCAGTATCTTCTCTATGGTTGAGAGGGGTGCTACGTAGGGAACTATGCTGTGAGCCTTAGTGTAAAACCTGAGTTCGTTTATCAGGTTCTGGTTCAGTGGGTTGAGCATTATGACGTGGAGCTTTCCTTTGTCGTAAAGAACGGGGACCACCTTGAACTTCCTCATGAAGTCCTGAGGGATGGAGTTGAGTATGTGGGAGGGGACGTGTAGCTCGTCAATCTCCTCCTTCCACACCTTCTGGGGCAGGATAGTCTGGAAGAAGTTCATTATGTCCTTCTCTGACAGTATTCCGAGTCTGAGTAGGGTCTGAAATATATCCTCGTCATCCTTTCTCTCCGAGAGGACCTTCTTTATATCTCCCTCTTTTACGTATCCCGCTTTCAGCAGTAAGTTTAAAAGCTTCTCATGTTCCATAACTTTCCTCTTCTGAAGGGAAATCTCCCCTCTCTACATCCATTTTAAATTTTGTGAGGGCGTCTTTAAATATCTTTGCACCCTCAGCATACCTCCTGACAAACCTGGGTTTTGCCTCCTCGTACAGTCCGACCAGGTCGTGGAAAACGAGCACCTGTCCATCGCAGAACTTCCCAGCCCCTATCCCTATAGTTATTACTTCGGAGCTTTCTGTCAACTCCTTTGCAAGCCTCCACGGGACACTCTCAAGGACTATGATAGGAACACCTGCACCCTCAAGGGCTTTGAAGTCCTTTCTCAACAGCTCAGCCTCTTCGTCCTCTCTACCCACAACCTTTGGAGCACCAAAGACGTTTATAGACTGGGGTGTATATCCTAAATGTCCCACAACGGGAATGCCTGCATCTATCAATCTTGAGGCGAGTTCCGCGACCTTCTCACCCCCCTCTATCTTGACAGCCTGGGCACCGGTCTCCTTCATAACCCTGCCACAGTTCTCTATAGCCTTTTCCACGGATACCTGATAACTCATGAAGGGCATATCAACCACCAGGAAGAGATCGGGGGCACCCCTCCTGACAACCTTTGCATGGTATATCATCTCATCAAGGGTTACGGGGAGAGTCGTATCAAGACCCTGAAAGACCATACCCAGAGAGTCTCCCACGAGAACGGAGTCTATACCCACCTCCTGACAGAACTTTGCGGACAGGTAGTCGTAAGTTGAGACCATTGTTATCTTCTCGCCCGCTTCTTTCTTCTTTCTGAGCGTTCTGAGGGTCAGTCTCCCCATCAGCTCTATTTTATGTTAATTGACCTGCGGTAAACCAGTTTTATGAGGATACAGCTCACGACCTTCCTCTGAAGGGAGTTTCTCTTCCCACGGTATCTCCTAAGAAGTTTGAGGAACCTGTCCCTTTTCAAAACCCCCAACACGTAGAGAAAAGCTATCAGGAAAGGTATCCCCGGCAGGACGGGGAGAGCTATACCGAGGATACCAAGGATCAGTAGGGTTATGGCTACAAGTATTCTCATCTTGATAAGGTTATCAGAGCGACACCCGCAACCACCAGCACGGTTCCAACGATCTTCATGAGCGTGAAGTTCTCACCGAGCAGAACGAAGGCAAATACGCTCGCCCACAGGGGAGAACTGGCAACTATGGGAGCGACTACCGAGACGTCACCCACCTTTATGGCTTTGTAGTAGAGGAGAAGACCCAGAAAGCCAGACACGAAACCACCGAAGGATATTATGGCTATGTCCCTGAGCGGGTAATTTACGCTCTCTCTAAGGATGAGTATTGAGATAAGGGCAAAGACCGCAGCTGTCAGGTTGTGAAAGAATATCCCTACCAGGGGAGGTATCTCTCCCCTCAAACCGAGCTTGAATATGAGGGGGGCTGTCCCCCACACCAGGGCTGAGAGGAGGGCAAACAAAACAGCCTTCACAGCTCAAATACCCCTATCACGGGAGCATGATCCGAGGGTTTGGGCTTTCTCCTCTTTCTGGGCCAGAGGTCAACGTAAACGTCCTTCAGACTCTTCAGAAGGGGCTCTGTTACAAGTATGTAGTCTATCCTCATCCCCTTGTCCTTCCATATCATCCCCCCTATGTAATCCCACCAGGTGAACTGAACCTTATCGGGATACAGGTATCTGAAGGCATCTATAAAGCCCCAGTTCAGGATCTTCTCAAAGGCTTCCCTCTCCTCCTTCATCGTTCCTATGGTGTCCTTGAGTAGCTCGGGGTCAAACACGTCTATATCCTCTCTCGCGACGTTGAAGTCCCCCACCATGCATATGGGCTCTTCGGGGGAGAAGTTCTCCGAAATGTAATCCACGAGCTTATCATAGAACTCAAGCTTGTAGTAAAACTTTTCCGTTCCCCTGACATCTCCGTGAGGAGCGTACACGTTTATAACCCTAATGCCACCAACCTTTGCGCTTATGATCCTCTTCTGCTGGTCAAAGTACTCGTCCCCAAAGCCTTTCCTGACATCCTCCATGGGGAGCTTTGAGCATATACAGACGCCGTTGTAGGTCTTCTGAGAAAAGACCTCACACCTGTATCCCCTCTCCTCAAACTCCGTGAAGGGAAAGTTCTTTTCTTCCTGCTTTAACTCCTGTAGGCAGAGAACATCAACGGGTTCTCTCTCAAGCCAGCTCAGGAGGAGCTCCCTCCTCGCCTTTATAGAGTTTACATTGTATGTCGCAACCTTCATACTTTCCATCTGGTGGTTAAGAAGTTCCATTAATTATACTAACACTCCCGTGATATGGCTTATCATTCTTTCAGGCGGTAGAGGTATCAGGCACATACAGGAACCCGAGCACTCCACCCCACATGAGGTGTAGCAGAAACAAGGAGAGGTGCTCCTTTAAGGGCATACTCAAGAACTCCCTCATGAACCTTGCACCGCCGGAGGCGGTTATTACGAGAACTATCAAAACGAGAAGGTGCCAGAGAACCCCGAAGCTTAAACCTTTTAAAAACCCGCTCCTCCCGGGAAGTCTCCTGTAGACAGGAGGATAGACGAAGGCGAGGGCGAGAACCACCGAGTTCGCCATGTGCCCCACCGCCATCACCCAGTCCTCAAAACCTCTGAAGATTCCCCAGAGCTTTATCAGTTCCGTATAGGTTCTGTAAGTTCCGAAGAGACCGAGAAAGCCGTCAAGCATGAGGTCAACGCCCATCATGACGTAGCCTGCAACGAGACTTGCAAAGAGGTAACTCCGGAAGTTCACACCCTTTATGACTTCACTCAAGGTACTTCTTAACCTCCTGCTGGAGGGAAATAGGAAGCCCCAGCTTTCTAAGTCTTTCCTCGTCCGCCCTTATGAACTCGTAGAGGTTGTCAAAGTTCCTGTATATTATCCTCCTTCTCGTTTCTCCCACACCCTTCACCTTAGAGAGAACGTCCTCAAGAGCTTTCTTTGTCCTGAGCTTCCTGTTGTAGGAGAGAGCAAACCTGTGCGCCTCGTCCCTTATTAGTCCAAAAACCCTGTAAAGCAGGGGTTCCTCCTTAAGTCTCAGTTCCCTGCCGTCTTCCGAGTAGAGGATCTCCTCTCCCTTCGCCAGGGAGAAGACCCTTACAGGAAGCCTGAACCTTTCCTTCACCTGGAGGGCAACTCCGAGCTGACCCTTTCCTCCGTCTATTAGCCAGAGGTCTGGCATCGGCTCCTTCCTTTCTTTAAGTCTCTTAGCCCTCCTCGTGAGGACCTCCCTGAGTGCACCGTAGTCGTCTATCTGGGATAGGGTCTTTACCTTATACCTCCTGTATCTCCTCCTGTTCATCCTCCCCTCTTCCCACACTACACAGCTACCCACCGTATCCTCCCCATAGAAGTGGGATATGTCAAAGCCCTCTATGACCTTGGGAAGCGGGAGTCCAAGCTTGTGGGCAAACTCATCTTCTAAGAGCTCAAGGTTTATCCCCTCCTTAACGTTCTCTCCCGCAAGGCTGAGAAGCTCTGGGGGTATCCTCTGGCTGAACTCCACCTTTTTCCCAGCCCTCTCCTCTATCCATCTCCGCACCTCCTCAGAGAGTTTGAAGTTACTCAGGATGGTCTCTGGGATGAAGTTTGAGTAGTAGTAGCCGAGGAGGAACTCCTCAAGCTCTCCTTCCCTCTCCAGGTCATAGACCTCCTTGCTTACGAGCTTTCCGCCCCTTATAAGGAACAGACCTACCCTCCTCCCCAGCTTGTAGAAAAAGTCCGCACTCCTGTATGGAAGTCCAGAGACGCTCTGTCCCCTCGTTATGTTCTCAAGCGCCTTTATCTGGTCCCTCACCTGAGCACACTTCTCAAAGAGCATATCCTTAGAGAACTCCTCTATCTTCTCGTAGAGTTTTGGAAGTACATCCGCAACCTCACCGGAGAGGAGAGCCTTCACCCCCTCAACGCTCAGTCCGTACTCCTCCCTGCTCACTATACCCGCACAGGGTGCGGAACAGAGACCGAGATGGTAGTCCATGCACGGCTCCTGTCTCTCAGGGAGGGGGTCACAGGTTCTGAGCCTGAAGAGTCTGTGAACGAGCTTCTTCACCTTGTAAGCTTTGCTCGCTTGAAGGAAGGGTCCAAAGAGGTTACCCTCGTGCTGGGTTCCCCTCACCACCTTGACCGTCGGGTAGGGGTCTTCTGTCAGGAGGAGCATGGGATAACCTCCCCCGTGCTTGTGAAGGACGTTGTATCTTGGCTTGTGAGACTGTATAAGGTCAACCTCAAGAACGAGAGCTTCAAACTCGTTCCTCGTTATT
>WGFS01000099.1 GCA_015492115.1 Aquificaceae bacterium | reverse complement strand
GCTCTTCTTATCCGTGGTATTTCTTTACTTTTTCAACCTCGGGCTCAACCAGGTCTGGCAACCAAACGAAGCCTTCTACGCGGACGCGAGCAAGAACATGTTGAAAACGGGAGACCTTCTCACCCCTGTATACAACGGAGAGCTTAGATTAAACAAACCTCCCATGACCTACTGGCTGACCGCTCTCAGCTTCCTCCTCTTTGGTGTGAACGAATTTGCTCTCAGGTTCTTTCAGGCACTCGCTGGCTTGGGGACGGGCTTTCTCACCTATCTCTTCGCGAGGAAATTTTCTGGAGATAGGGCTGGTCTGTACTCCTTCCTCGCCCTTACTCTCTCCTTCCAGTTCATAGCCAACGCCCGCTACACCTCCCCCGAAGTACTCCTGAGCTTCTTCATAACCCTGACACTCTACCTCTGGTTCCTGAGCTATGAGAGGAGAAGCGGTCTCCTGTTCTTTCTCGCACTCGTATCCTCAAGCTGTGCTGTTTTAACAAAGGGTCCAGTGGGCTTCCTAATACCCGCGGGGGTGATATTCGTTTATCTGCTCATCACCGACCGGAGGGAGGTCCTCAAGCTCAAATACTACCTTGGAACTCTCTTCGTCCTCCTGACGGGTGGCTGGTGGTTCCTCTACCAGTACCTCGTAAACAGAGAGGCTTTCCTTGAGGTGTTTTTGAAGGAAAATATAAAGAGGGTTTACGCACCGCAGGGAGACCCCATCTACCTCTATGCCCTTGACATAAACGTGTCCTTTCTCCCTTACTCTTTCATCTTTTACATAGCTCTCCTCTGGGTTCTAAGATACAGAAGGAGAGAACTGCTATTTCCCCTCGTCTGGTTCTTCCTCGTTTTTATCACATTCTCACTTATCAAGATGAAGCTCCCCCTCTACATAATGCCCTCCTTCCCGGCGATGGCGGTCGTGGTGGGTGCTTTCCTGTCCGATGGAGGGTGGAGGAGATCCTTGGTTCCCTCCTCAGTCTTTCTCACCCTCCTTATGACGCTGGCTGTATGGGTTGGGGCATTGATGTTCAAGGTGAACATTCTCTTTCTTGCGATCGCAACCGTTCTATCTCTCTGGGTGCTCATCGGAAGGAAGTTTGCCTTAGCTCCAGCTGTTGCCGGCTTCGGTCTCCTCCTCTATCTCTCCGGTGTCCTCCTGCCAGAGGTTGATAGATACAGACCTTACAGAGACATAGGTCTCAGGATCCGTGAGATAGACCCTTCGGGTGAGTTCAGGACTTACGAGCTCGGTGCTTTCCACCACAACCTCCCCTTTTACGCCGACAGGGTTATAGTGAGGAACGTCCCTCCAGATAAGATAAAAACGCCTGCGATAGCTTTAGTGAGGGACGAGCTTACAGGATGCAAACCCATTGGAAGATGGAAGCTCTACAGGGGTTCTGAGTCCCGTTTCTTCAGCTTCCTGGTTGATATAAAGAAGGGTCGGAGGTTTGAGGATTTTAAACTTTGCATTTTCCCTTAGGGTATGTAAAATTTATAACCATGTTTGAGCAGGAACTCCTTGAGAAACTCAGCCAGCACATAAACTACTTTCCCCGTAAGGAACAGGCTATACTCCTCTGCCTGCACGCCATACAGGATCACTACGGCTACGTCCCTCCAGAGAGCCTTAAACCACTTGCGGATATGCTTGAGCTCCCCTTGAACCACGTTGAGCAGGTTGTCGCCTTCTACGACATGTTTGATAGGCAGACCCCAGCCAAATATCGCATAAGGGTCTGTGTGAGCGTGGTTTGCCACTTCCTCGGCAAGCAGGAACTTCTCAGGGCACTTGAAAAGATACTGAAGATAAAGCCCGGCGAGGTAACCCCTGACGGGAAGTTCAAGATAGTTCCCGTTCAGTGCCTGGGTGCCTGTTCGGAGGCTCCCGTCTTCATGGTGAACGAGGATACCTACAAATTTGAAGGAGAGGAGAAGTTAAATGAGATCCTATCCAGCTATACCTAAGATATACGCGGAGACTACACTCAACATGCTCCTGAAGAGGGCGAAGAAGCCCCGCGTTCATTCCATAGAGGAGTATCTCAAAGACGGTGGATACCAGTCCCTTGAGAAGGCCTTCAACATGTCTCCCGAGGAGATAATAGACTGGGTTGAGAAGAGTACCCTGAGGGGAAGGGGAGGTGCGGGCTTCCCCACGGGAACCAAGTGGAAGTTTGCGGTTCAGAATCCTGCTCCCAGGTACTTCATCTGCAACGCTGACGAGTCAGAGCCGGGGACTTTCAAGGACAGGATACTGATAGAGAGAGACCCCCACCTCCTCCTTGAGGGGATAATCATATCCTCCTACGCTGTGGGTGCCAACGAAGCCTTCATATACATAAGGGGTGAGTACCCTGCGGGTTACTACATACTCCTTGACGCCATAGAGGAGGCTAAGAAGAAGGGTTTTATCGGGAAGAACATACTCGGCTCTGGCTTTGACCTTGAGATATACGTTGCACGTGGAGGAGGGGCGTACATCTGCGGTGAGGAGACCGCCCTCATAGAGTCCCTTGAGGGCAAGAGGGGTCACCCGAGGCTCAAGCCTCCCTACCCTGTTCAGGTTGGACTCTTCGGCAGACCTACGGTGGTCAACAACGTGGAGACCATATGCAACATACCCTTCATAATCTCCATGGGCTGGGAGGAGTACAGGTACATAGGACCCAGTGACTACGCGGGACCCAAGCTCTTCCCCGTGAGCGGTAAGGTCAAGAAGCCGGGGGTTTATGAGCTTCCCATGAACACCACCCTCAGGGAGGTCATCTACAAGTATGCGGGGGGTACGCTGGGCAACAGAAAGGTAAAGGCTGTTTTCTCGGGAGCACTTGACTGCTTCTCGGGAGATGAACTTGACATGCCCATGGACTACTCTCCCTTCGGCTTTGGAGGAACCGGAACGGTTATGGTGCTGACCGAGGACGACGACATAGTTGAGGCGTGTCTTCAGGTTGCAAAGTTCTACGAGCACGAGACCTGCGGTCAGTGTACGCCCTGCAGGGTGGGGTGTCACGAACAGGCAGTTCTCCTGGACAGGATATACAGGGGAGAGGCGAGCGAGAAGGACTGGGAAGGCTTCGTCTTTATAAACAGGTACATACAGCCTACCTCCATCTGTGGTCTGGGGGCTGTCGCAGGGAGGCTTATAAGGCAGGCTATGGAGAAGTTCCCTGAAGATTTTGAGTCATACAGGAAGAAGCTCGCAGGGGCTATCTGATCATATCTACTCCAAGACTACCCACTATAGAGAATACGGTCACAAGCACGGAGGTCTTTAGGAACCACTCCCAGTTATTGAGGAAGTTCGGGTAAACACCGAGCACAAACAGTGTCAGGGAAGAGACCGCAAGGGCAATGAGAAAACTCGTTATGAGTCTCAGGGGCAGGAAGCCGGCTACATCCTGAGTTTCCCACCTCTGGAGCCTGGAGTGCTTTATAAAGAAGTAAACTACCCCGAGGGTAAAGAGCATTATGAGCACGACCCTTGTAAGGGATAGCTTGTTGGAGACCTCCCATATCTCCTCGGTCATGGATATGGGGAAGGCGATTATCAGGGCGCCTATGCACTCCTGTATAAAGTCATCAAAGCCGAACCTGTCTGGCTTGTGAGAGCTCTCTATCTCACTCCTTATGCTCTTTATGTCGTCCCGAAGATCTCTTATATCTTCCTCTACCTTTTTCAGTCTCTCGCTGTCCTTCATTCTCCCTGAGTTATTATAAGGTTCATGCTCTACGAGTTTATAGCGACCGGTGCTTTCGTGGGAAGGCTACCAGCTCCGGGAACCCTCGGGGCGCTCTGGGGAATTCCCATAGTGTATCTGGTCTCCTTCAACCCCTGGACCATACTCTCCGCGGTTCTCGTTCTCTTTATCCTCGGTCTCATAAGCTCCAACGAGGTGATAAGGCTCACGGGGGATCAGGATCCGGAAGAGGTGGTGATAGACGAGGTCGTTGGTTACGTCGCCTGTTTTCTCTTCATAGAGCCCACCCTAAAGACCTACGTACTCGCCTTCTTACTCTTCAGAGTTCTTGATATATTCAAACCCTTTCCTATAAACCTCTTTGAGAAATTTCACGGAGCCTACGGGGTCATGCTTGACGATCTGGTCGCAGGCGTGATGACTTCCTTTATCCTCTTCCTGCTGTTAAAATAGTTCAGCTATGAAGATACGTATAGCCCACAGCCCAGACTCGGACGACGCCTTCATGTTCTACCCCCTCGTGAGGGGAGAGATAGACACCGAAGGTCTTGAGATTGAACACGTCCTCGCGGACATAGAGACCCTGAACAGGGAAGCTCTGAAGGGAACCTACGAGGTCTCAGCCATATCCTTCCACGCCTATCCCTACGTGGCTGATAAGTACCTTGTCCTTCCCAGCGGTGGGAGTGTGGGAGAGGGTTACGGACCCGTGGTGGTCGCCAAGGAAAGACCCGAGAGCCTGAAGGGTAAGAGGATAGCGGTTCCCGGCACCCTCACCACCGCCTTCCTGACCCTAAAGCTCTACGAAACCGACTTTGAGCCCGTGGTAGTCCCCTTTGACCAGATAATAGACGAAGTCCTGAAGGGCAACGTTGATGCAGGTCTCGTCATTCACGAGGGACAGCTCACCTACTCGGATCACGGGCTCGTGAAGGTCGTTGATCTGGGCGAGTGGTGGAAGGAGAAGTACGACCTGCCCCTCCCTCTCGGTTGCAACATCGTCAGGAGAGACCTCGGAGAGGAGGTCATAAGGAAGTTAGAAAGGCTCATGAGAAAGAGCATAGAGTACTCCCTCAGAGAGAGGGATAAAGCCCTCGCCTACGCCATAGACTACGCCAGAGACCTCCAGGAGGACAGGGAGAGAACCGACAGGTTCGTGGGAATGTATGTGAACCAACGCACCGTGGACTACGGAGAGGACGGCAGGTCCGCGGTAAGACTGCTCCTCAGACTTGGTAAGGAAAAGGGCATAATTACAGCTGACATACCGGAGGTCATATTCTCGGACGAGCTTTAAAGCTCTCTGTTCAACCTCTCTATGTATATCCTCTCCATTATCCTCCTCGCTATGGGTGCTGCGACCTTCCCTCCAGACTCTCCGTGCTCCACGAGAACACCTATGACGAAGAGGGGATCCCTGTAAGGGGCGAACCCTATGAACCACGCGTGGTCTCTGAGCCTCCAGGGAAGTTTTCTTTTCTTCCTACCTCTTTTTAGGTAGGCTACCTGTGCTGTGCCTGTCTTCCCCGCTATGTCCACGATCGTTGAGAACGCCCTCCCTGCAGTCCCCCTCCTGACCGCTTCCCTTAGACCTCTTCTGATTATGGCAAAGTATTCCTGCCTTCCCCTGACCACCTTCCAGACCTTTCTTCTGTTCTTCCACACTGTCTTACCCGAAGGGTCCCTTATCTCTCTTAGCAGGGTGGGTCTGTATATAACGCCGTTGTTCACGATACCCATCATCATTAGAACCTGCTCCATGAGGGTTGAGAGCATGTAACCCTGTCCTATGCTGAGGTTGATGGTATCGCCATCGTACCAGGGTTCTCCGAAGCGCCTGCGTTTCCATTCGGGTGTGGGTAGAAAGCCTCTCTTTACCGGTATCTCAAGAGGTATCTTCTCGCCGTATCCGAACTTTCTCACGTACCTGATTATGGTTGATGGACCGAGGTCATATCCGTAGGTGTAGTAGTAGACGTCGCAGGATTCCTGGAGAGCCTTTATCATGTTCACGGGACCATGACCGTATATGTTCCAGCAGTAAAACCTTCTGTTTCCAAGGTAGAAGCTCCCCGTGCAGAGAACCTTTTCCCAGGGTGAAGCGGTCTTGGTCTCAAGTATGGCGTATGATACAGGAACCTTCAGAACCGAGGCGGGGGGATACCTACCGCTCGTCGCCCTGTTGAACATTGGTTTGAGCTTGTTCTTGCTTACCTTCTTCCACTCCTCGTAAACCCTGTTAGGGTCGTATCCGGGAAAGCTTGCCAGAGCCAGTATCTCTCCGGTCTTGGCGTTCATGAGAACCACCGCTCCCGCGGGCTGTCCAGACTCGTAAAATACGTCCTCAACTATGCTCTGCATCCTCAGGTCTATGGTGAGAACGAGGCTCTTTCCCTTTACGGGCTCTTTCCTGCTGAGGGTCTTCAAAACCTTACCTATGGCGTTTATCATCACCTCCTCTCTGCCGAGCTCCCCGAGCAAGACCTCGTCCATGCTCCTCTCTATCCCGAGCTTCCCAACAAAGCTCTTCGGTGCGATCTTTGTCCCGTAGTTCCTTAACTCTTCCCTTGAGGGGTAGCCCACGTAGCCTATGACATGACAGAGTCTCTTTCCATGGGGATATACCCTCTGAGGAACGACCTCAACGAAAACCCCGGGAAGCCTGTATGCGTTTGAGTAGTATCTGTCAAGCTCCTCCTGTGTGAGGTTGTCCTTTACCCTTATGGGTTCAACGCCTCCCCTCTGCTCAACTATCAACCTCTTTAGCTCAATCCCGAAGACTTCCTTCAGAGAACCCTCAAGCCTGATCAGTTCTTCTTTGCTGAGGCGTTTGTAGTCCAAGCTCAGTACGTACTTGGGCTCGTCGTAGGCTAATTTCACACCGTTTCTGTCGTAAATATCTCCCCGGGGTGGGTACAGGTTCCTCACTCTCAGGTAGTTCCTGCGTGATAGCTCCCTGTACCTCTCCCTTCTGAGAACCTGAACCTGAAACAGCCTCCCGAATATGAGCAGGAAGACCCCTACAAAAAAGGTGAGAACTGTTATGAACTTACGTCTGTTCATTCCTTCCTTCTGAGATAAAGAAAGTATACGCCGAGGAGCAGGAGTATTTCCAGTAGCCAGGATATAAGAAAGACGCTCGGGTTAAGCCCGAAGGAGAACTTACTCTTCATCATCAGGAGGGCGAGGGATTTCTTGAGGAGCAACACCACGCCCGCAGGCACAGTATAGGTAAGTATGGTTCTGAAGAGCAGTCTCTCGTATATGAGAAGGAACACGTAAACGGATAAAGTTTCAAGGGCTAAGTGGAGTCCTATGGTGTCAGTCATGAGGTCAAGGAGGGCACCACCCAGTATTGCCCACAGGATCGTGGAGCGACCCAGGAGGTATGCCCTTGATATCAGGACTATGAGAACGACGTCAGGAGCTATGAAACCAGGTCTGAATAGGGTCTGCAGAACCGCAGCTTCAAAGAATACAAGCACGAAGAAGAGTACCGTGTATCTCAACGTTCCCTCCTGACCACGAATACGTACTCTTCAGCTCTCGGATCCACCCTGGGTTTTACCTTCACCTCTTTAAAGAAGGGATCCTTCCCTCTCCTGACCTCGCTCACCCTCCCTATCAGGAAGGGTGGGATCCTCCCCTTGACGTCCACCATGTAGACTTCATCACCCTTTGAGACCTTATCCTCAACGCTCACGTGTAGCAGGCTTCCCTCGGGGTACCCACCCTTGTAGATGTACTTCTTGGGTGATACACCTATGACCGCAGAGCTTGAAAACTTCTCGTTGAAGGGTGTTATCACCCTGCTGGTTGAACCGAAGACGGTTTCAATTATACCGACCACGTAGCTCTCCGTAACTACGAGGTCTCCTTCTCTGTAGCCCTTGTCCTCTCCTCCCTCTATAACTATGAAGAGGTCAAAGCCCGAAGGATCGTAGTATATTACCCTTGAGACTCTGTACTTCAACCTCTTGAGCTGGATGGGAGCTTTGAGTTTGTTACTCAGAGTTTCAAGTTCCGATAGGCAGGCGTTCAGCTCTTTCTCTGTCAGGAGCAGTGAGTTCAACCTCCTCCTCAGCCTTATGTTCTCTTTCTCTGTATCTACGAAGTAAAAGTACGCCCTGAGCTCCTCCCTCAGCTCTGCTGTCGTCTGCTCCTTGAACTCTATTATGGGTGCTATGAGCGTATTTACAGCTCTAACCACAACCCTTACGTAGGAGAACCTTGAGAAATCGGAGAAGAACAGCACGAGCCCGAGTGCCACAACCAGAGCAGAAAGCAGATGAAATCTTCTCCCCGTCATTCCATAGATATTCTGCTTATGAGTTCTAAGTTATCCAGTATCTTCCCCACCCCTCGGGCAACCGCTATGAGAGGTTCGTCGCAGTAGTAGGCTTTTATCCCCGTCTCAAGCTGTATCCTCCTGTCCATGTTCTTCAGGAGGGAGCCCCCACCCGCGAGGACTATCCCTCTGTCAGCTATGTCCGCCGCGAGCTCGGGAGGGGTTCTCTCAAGGGTAACCCTTATCGCGTTGATTATGGAGTTTATGGTGTCCTCAAGAGCTTCCGTTATGTGGTGGTTGGTTATCTTTATGGTTCTGGGAAGACCCGTCATGTCCCTACCCCTTATGTCCATGCTCCTCTCCTCGTCCTCCATTACAGCGCTACCGAGCTCTATCTTTATCCTCTCCGCTGTCTGCTCACCTATCAGGATGTGGAACTGTCTCTTTATGTACTGGATTATCGCCTCGTTCATCTCGTCCCCAGCTATCCTCAGAGAGTTGGAGACAACTATCCCCGCCAGAGAAATTACCGCTATCTCCGTCGTCCCACCTCCTATGTCAACCACCATGTTGCCGAGGGGTTCGTCAACGGGAAGGTCCGCACCTATGGCCGCAGCCATGGGTTCAGCTATGAGGAATACCTCCCTCGCTCCTGCGCTCTTTGCCGCATCTATAACAGCCCTCTTCTCCACAGGGGTTATACCCGTCGGAACACCTATCACCACACGGGGCTTTGGCTTGAAGAGGGTGCTACCTAAAGCCCTCTTTATGAAGTAGGAGAGCATAACCTGGGTGACTTCAAAGTCCGTTATAACTCCATCCCTGAGGGGACGTATAGCCTGGATGTTCTCGGGCGTCTTCCCGACCATCTCCTTGGCTTCTCTGCCCACCGCAAGAACCTTCCTCGTCTTCACGTCTATGGCGACTATGGAGGGTTCGTACATGACTATTCCCTTGCCCTGCATGTAGACCGCTGTGTTCGCAGTTCCGAGGTCAATTCCGATGTTGTTGGAAAGAAAACCGAAAATCTTGTCTAACAGCATCTTTCCTCCCCTTAAAAACGCTTATATTTATTCTAATGGCAGTTAAAGAGCTCAGGCTTGGTGAAATTCTGGAGGAGATAGAGAAGAAGTATCCAGAGGAACAAGAGCGCATACACCAAGCCTTTGAGTTCATATCCGAAAAGCACAGGGAACAGGTCAGGAAGTCGGGAGAGCCCTACGTTGTCCACCCTCTTCATGTGGCAAAGATACTCTCTGATCTCAACATGGACGTGACCACAGTTCTTGCCGGACTCCTTCACGATACCCTTGAGGATACGGAGACAACCTACGAGGAGATAGAGGGGCTCTTTGGAAAGGATGTTGCGGAAATAGTTGAGGGTGTTACAAAGATAGGGAAGATAAAGTTCAGGAATCTGAAGGAAGCCCAGGCTGAGAACTTCAGGAAGCTCATCCTCGCGACCGCAAAGGACATAAGGGTTGTGATAGTTAAGCTCGCGGACAGACTTCACAACATGAGGACTCTGAATTATCTGCGCAGGGACAAGAGACTGCGTATAGCGGAGGAGACCCTGAGCGTGTATGCGCCCATAGCCCACAGGCTGGGGATGTGGGAGATAAAGAGGAGCCTTGAAGACCTGTCCTTCAAGTACCTCTACCCTCGGGAGTACGAGAGGGTGAGGAAGTTCGTGAGCCACTCTCTGGAAGACCTTGAGATCTATCTGAAGAAGTTCGTAATACCTAAGGTAAAGAAGGAGCTCAGCAAGGCGGGCATAAAGGCGGAGATAACTTACAGACCCAAGCATCTCTACAGCGTCTGGCAGAAGACTATAAGGAAGAACATAAGTCTTGAAGAGGTTCACGACCTCCTGGGTGTGAGGATAATAGTGGACACCGTTCAGGAATGTTATATTGTCCTGGGTTTGATCCACAGCCTCTTCAAGCCAGTTCCCGGTAAGTTCAAGGACTACATATCCCTGCCCAAGCCCAACCTGTATCAGTCCCTCCACACCACGGTGATAGCCGATAAGGGTAAGATGGTTGAGTTCCAGATAAGAACGTGGGAGATGCACCTCAGGGCTGAGAAGGGAATAGCCGCCCACTGGGCTTACAAGGAGGGGAAGGAGAGGGCACATGAGGAGGAGATATTCACCTGGCTGAGAGAGCTCGTTGAGAACATACAGGGGAGCAAGAACCCCTCCGAAGTTCTTGACAACCTCAAGAGAGAGCTCTTCTCTGAGGAAGTCTTCGTCTTCACGCCCAAGGGTGACCTCATCGTCCTCCCCTACGGTGCAACACCCGTTGACTTCGCCTATCACATACACACCGAGGTGGGGAACCACTGCACCGGTGCCAAGGTGAACGGAAGGATAGTCCCCCTTAACTACAAGCTCCAGAGCGGAGACCAGGTTGAGATAATCACGAGTCCCAACAAG
>WGFS01000098.1 GCA_015492115.1 Aquificaceae bacterium | reverse complement strand
GCTATGTTGTGGATCAGCTCCTGCATGAGAACGGTCTTTCCGACTCCCGCACCACCGAAGAGCCCGACCTTACCACCCTTGACGTAGGGCTCAAGAAGGTCTATGACCTTTATTCCGGTCTCAAGGATCTCCACCTTGGTGGACTGCTCGTCCAGAGCGGGGGGATCCCTGAACATGGGCCAGTACTCCTTAGCCTCAACGGGACCCTGCTCGTCTATTGGCTGTCCAACGACGTTGAATATCCTTCCGAGAACCTCCCTTCCGACAGGTATGCTTATGGGACCTCCAAGGTACTCAACCTCCTGCCCCCTGACGAGACCGTCCGAGGCACCCATACCAACAGCCCTGACCCTGCTCTCGCCTATGTGCTGGGCGACCTCAAAGAAGAGCTCCTCTTCAGCCCAGTTTCCTTTATCGTCAATGTATTTCCTGATGGTTTTGAGTCCGTGCTTGATCGGTGGTAGCTCTTTTGTGTCAAACTCCACGTCAACAACGGGACCTATAACCTGAACTATCCTTCCCACAAGCTTCTCAGCCATTACAAAACCTCCTTTCTATGTCACTTCATAGCTTCCGCAGCACCAACTATGTCTATAAGTTCAAGGGTTATGGACTCCTGCCTCGCCTTGTTGAAGATAAGAGTCCACTGCTTGACCAGATCGTCCGCGTTCTTGGTAGCGTTGTCCATGGCAACCATCCTTGCGAAATGCTCCGCTGCGTTTGACTCAACCATAGCCCTGTAGAGCTGGTAGTTGAGGTAGAGGTCAAGAACCCTGCTCATGAACTCCTCTTCGTCAACCTCAAAGGTATAGACGCTGTAATCTTCAGCACCTTCCTCTGGCAGTTCAAAGGGGAGGAACTTCCTCGTTACGGGCTTGTAACTCGCCCTCGTTATCATCTCGTTGTTGAGAAGGTAAACCGCATCAATCTCCCTGTTGGTGTACCTCTCCCTGACTATCTCAGAGACCTCCTTGGCTATCCCGAAGTTCACCTCCTTCCTGAAGACCTCGTCGTAGCCTTTTACTATGCTGTAATCCCTTCTCGCGAAGTACTGATACCCCTTCCTGCCTATGAGTATCAGGTTTGACTTTATTCCTTTCTCCGTCTTTCTGGCTATGAACCTCTCGGTCTCCCTTATTATGTTGGAGTTGAACGCTCCAGCAAGACCTCTGTCCGCTGTAACGAGTATGACGTCTATAGTTCTCTCCTCCCTCTCCTGAAGAAGGGGGTGGCTCTCCCTGTCCACGTGCCCTGCGAGGTCTCTGACGAGTTCGTAGAGTTTGTCGGAATAGGGTCTTGAGGAGTAAAGAAGCTCCTGGGCACGCCTCAGTTTTGCAGCGGAGACAACCTTCATCGCGTTGGTGATCCTTCTCGTGTTCTTTATACCCTGTATCTTCCTTCTTATATCCCTCGGAGATAGCTTTGGCATAACGGGGAGGTATTATAGCACAACTTTTGTGTTAGAATGTTAGCTCATGGAGTATGCATTCTTTGAAGGCAAGTTCGTCCCCATAGAGGAGGCAAACATAAACATAAAGACCAACTCCTTTCACTACGGAACAGCTATATTTGAAGGTCTCAGGGCTTACTGGAACGAGGAGCATCAGCAGTTGTACATACTCTTTGCCCAGGAGCATTACGAGAGGCTGATAAAGAATGCGAGAGCTCTCTTCATGGAACTCCCCTACACAGCTGAAGAGCTGGTGGATATAACGAGAGAACTTCTCACAAGAAACAACATAAGGCAGGACGTTTACATAAGACCCATAGCCTACTTCAAAGACCTTGCCCTCACACCAAAGCTGATGGATTACACACCAGAGATCGCCATCTACACATACAACTTCGGCAGGTATCTGGACACTTCGGAAGGGGTAAGGGTAAAGGTATCCTCCTGGAGGAGGAACGACGACAACTCCATACCCTCAAGATGGAAGGTAGCGGGAGCTTACGTGAACAGTGCCCTTGCAAAAACAGAAGCTCTGATGGCCGGGTACGACGAGGCTATACTCCTTAACTCTCAAGGGTATGTCTCCGAGGGTTCTGGAGAGAACATATTCCTCATAAGGGAAGGGAAGGCGATAACACCAGCCTACAACGAACACATACTTGAGGGGATAACGCGCAAGGCTGTGATAAACCTCCTGAAGAACGACCTCGTGGTGAGGGTTGAGGAGAGATCTGTTGCGAGAAGTGAGCTGTATGTGGCGGACGAGATATTCCTCACGGGGACAGCCGCGGAGGTCACACCCGTTATAGAGGTGGACAACAGGAAGGTGGGGGCGGGAAAGATAGGTGACATAACGAGACAGCTTCAGGAGCTATACTTCAACGCCGTGAGGGGGAACATAGAGAGATACAGGAGTTGGCTGACGCCGGTATATGAGAAGTGAGCTATTAGAGGAGCTTCAGGAACTCACACACTTCTTCTCTTCACGCAGTAGAGTGTCCTCTTCCGAAGGTCTCAGGGAATCCCAGGAGAGGGTGAGGAAGTTCCTCAAAAAACTGAGGATACCCTTTGTAGAGGAGAGCTTTGAGGTTGACAAGAACATACCCTTAGACGCCACCATAAAGCTTAACGGAACTCAGGTAAAGGGTTATCCATTTGTAGGGAGCCTGTGGGGGGACAGGGAGGCTGAGGTTGTCAGGGAAGAGGAGAACGTGAAGGGGAAGATAGCCCTCGTTAGGGTAGGAGGAGAGAGGGAGAGCGAGAAGGTAAAGAAATTGAAAGAGAAGGGTGCTGTGGGGGCTATCTTCTACGTGGAAGAGCTTGAATCTCCCTTCATCGGAAACATAAGCGAAGAGCCCTTTGTTGCCCTATCCGTGGACAGAGAGACAGCGAAGGCACTCTTGGGAAAGAAGGTGAGGATTGAGTCAAAGGTTAAGAAGACCAGGGTCAGGGGAAAGAACATATACTTTGATATAGGGAAGGGTCCCTTCATCTACATCACAGCCCACCTTGACTCAAAACCCTTCGTTTACGGTGCCCTTGACAACGCTGTCGCGGTCGCCCTCCTGCTCATGCTTGCCAAGGAACTGAGGGACAGCTACTACTTCCCTTTCAGGCTCAGATTTCTTATAACGGACGGTGAGGAGCTCGGTCTTGAGGGGGCAAAGCACCATGTCAAGAACCTCAAGCACGCCTATTACGTGGTCAACATAGACTCAATCGGCTGGCTCAACCCGGCTGTGATATACAGGGATGCGGGAGGATACAACGGTGAGAAGATAATGGACAAGTTTGAGAGGCACCTGAGAGACCTGAAGATAAGCATACCCTTCAGGGAGGGAAAGAGGGGAAGGAGCGACCACATACCCTTCAAGCAGAAAGGGGTTGAAGCCCTCTTCCTGTCGTCAAACCCGTTCACCCTGAGACACACCTTCTACGACAACTACGAGGCTATAAACTGGGACGTGGTGGACATGTGGTTTGACGTCCTCAGCTCCTTCCTGAGAAGGTTTCACAAGCTGTGATATATTAGGCACATGCGTTCTATAATCCTTCTGCTTATATTTCTAACACCGCTTATAGCGGTCTCTTCCACCTTCAAAGAGCTTGAGAAGAAGTTGAAAGACGTAAAGAGCGTAAGGGTTGTCTTCGTCCAGAAGACCCGCTACTCTTGGTATCCAAAGCCTGAGCTGAGCAAGGGGGTTTTCTACGCCACGAGAGACGGAAAGTTCAGGATTGAGTACACTTACCCGGATAAGGTGGTCATGGTCTCAAACGGAAAGGAGATAATCATCCTCAACGAGGAGGACAGGGAGGCGATAATAGACAGCGTTGAGAACAACACCTCCCCCGTCATAGAGTCCCTCTTCTTCTTCTCTAAACCCTTAGGAGAGGTCTTTGAGCCCGTTGGTGAGCTTGATAAGGAAGGTCTGAAGGTTCTCATACTCAAACCCAAGAAGAGAGACGAGAATATAAAGGAGGTGTACGTTGAGCTTGACCGGAATCTTGATGTGAGGAGGATAAGGGTGGTTGACACAGAGGGAACCCAGACCACGATAGAGTTCATAGACATAAGGAAGAACTTCAAACCCTCCTCCGGGCTCTTCAGGATTGAACTCCCACCGGACGTCAAGGTGAGAAGAGCGGGTGAGCTGTGATGAAGAGGGAAAAGCTCAGCTTTGAGATAGAGAACGCAAAGGAAGAGGACTTAGACAAACTTGCGGAGCTGTATCTTCTGGGATACAAGGGTCTTGAAGAGTACTCCTACACCCACCCCGATGATGTGAAGGCTTACATGAGGTGGCTCTGGAGGAGAGACCCAGAAGGGATATTCGTCGCAAGGGCCAATGGAGAGATCGTTGGGTTCGTAGCTGGAGATGCAAACTGGTTCAGCAAGAGGGAGCACAAAAAGGTGGGAGCGATTCACGAGATAGTCGTTCATCCCGAGTTCAGGGGAATGGGGATTGGGCACGCCCTCATGGAGAGGATACTCAATTACTTCAGAGAGAAGGGGCTTCACATTGCGGAGCTCTGGGTGGGGGACGAGAACTACAACGCCATAGAGTTTTACAGGAAGCTCGGCTTTAAAGAGAAGGGACAGTACAACTACTGGGTCAGGATGACCTTAGACCTCAATCACAGTAAAGGCTGATTATCCTCTCTATTATCTTGGAGGTGGAAACCTCGTACTCAAAGGGTATGGTCTTTACCACTCCTCCGTAAGACTCTACAAACTCCCTCCCCACTACCTTCTCCAGCTCCCAGTCTCCACCTTTCACGAGGACGTCGGGTCTTATCGCCTCTATCAACCTTAAGGGAGTATCCTCCTCAAAGATAACAACGTAGTCCACGGGTTTTAGAGAGGAGAGAACCTTTGCCCTCATCTCCTGGGAGACTATCGGACGCTTCTCTCCCTTTATCCTCCTTATGGAGTCGTCCGAGTTCATCCCCACCACAAGAATGTCTCCAAGGCTCTTCGCCTTCTCTAAGTAGTCCACGTGCCCCGCATGGATTATGTCAAAGCACCCGTTGGTGAAGACTACCTTCTTACCTCCGCGTTCCCTATCAAGGATTTCAAGAAGCTCCTCCAGTCCGACGAGCACGTCTATATTCTATTACATGGGAAAACTGCTCAGGTTCCTCATAGCCTGCGCGGGGTGCATAGGCTTTGCGGTGGTTATCTATTTGATCCTGAGGTCGCTCGGTATAATTTAAACTCCCATGGTCTTAAACTTCTACAGACCCGTTGAGGTCTTCTTCGGAAAGGGTGCGGTTGAAAAGACGGGCGAGGTCGCCCGTAGATACGGCTTTAAGGCACTTATAGTTACCGGAAAGGAAAGTGCCAGGCGTAGCGGTGCCCTTGAGAGGGTAGTAAAGTCCCTGAACTCCCACGGGATACAGGAGTACATCCTCTACAACGAGGTCATACCCAATCCCACAGACAGGGTCGTGAACGAGGGCGCCGAGCTGGCGGTAAAGGAGAGGGTGGACTTCATAATCGGTCTGGGAGGTGGGAGCGCCTTAGACACAGCCAAGGCGATCTCCATAGTCTCCTCAAACGAAGGCTCGGTCTGGGACTACGTCAAGTACCCCGAAGGTGCCCGTCTCGCTCCCTACCTGAGCAGACCCGTGATATGCATACCCACCACCGCGGGGACGGGTAGCGAGGTTGACAGGTACTCGGTAATAACGAACGAGATAAGGAAGGAGAAGCTCGTCCTCCCCCACAGCCTAAACTATCCTAAGGTCGCCCTGATAGACCCGGAGCTGACCCTTACGATGAGTCCCGAGCTGACAGCCATAACGGGCTTTGACGCTCTGACCCACGCCCTTGAGTCTCTGACAAACAGGGCGGAGAACTTCATGGCTGAGGAGTGTTCGGTAAAGGCGATAGAGCTGATATCTAAGTGGCTACCCGTTGCGGTAGAAGAGCCAGATAACTACACAGCGAGGGAGAAGCTCGCCTACGCCTCAATGCTTGCCGGGATAGCGATAGACCACCTTGGAGTCGCTCTCATACATGCCATGGAGCATCCTGTCTCAGCCCACTACCCGCAGGTCGCCCACGGGCTCGGTCTTGCCATACTCTCTCCCTACATAACCAGATTCAACTACAAGGGAAACCCCGAGAAGTATGCCCTCTTTGCAAGGCTGATGGGATACGAGGAGAGACCAGAGCTCGCGGTGGACGCACTCGTGGACTTTTTGGAAAGGATAGGGCTTTTAAGAACCCTCAAAGATGTGGGCGTGGAGGAGGACATGCTGGACAGACTCACAGAGGACGTTTACATGCTGGCGCGTCACTCCTTCCTCATAAACCCGGTAGAACCGAGCCTTGAGGATGTTAGAAATCTCTATCAGAGAGCCTACGAGGGAAGTCTCTAATGGTTGTGGGGCTCTTTATGGGTGAAGTAAAGAGCCAGGGCTATCCCGAAGGCTCCCGCGGATAGGTAGAGAACGTCCAGAGGGGTTCTGTACTCCATATCTATCGCCTCTTTGAAGAAGGTAACTATTAGAACCATTATCACGACCCTTCCCAGCTTGGTCTTGAGGTCTTCAAGGTTGGTGATAAACAGGACCTTTGAACTTCTCGGATCCTTCTCAGCAACGTCTATCTTGGATATAAAGAGCTCGTAGAGACCGAGTGAGAAGATGAGGAGGAAGGTGGCTATGAGGAACATGTCTATGGAACCTATCGCCGAGGCTACAAGCTTCTTGGAGAGAACCTCGTAATCAAAGGTTTTGAAAAACTTAAAGAGTGGTATGAGAACCTCCAGAAGCCCCGCTATAAAGAGGGCGAGGGCACCTATAAGGGAGCTTATCACCGCTAGGATAACAAGCGATCTTGATTTCCAGAGGAAAGTCTCAAAGAGGTGTTCCAGCCTTTTCATCGGCGGATATTATAGTCTTATCTTCCCCTTGAACTCCCTCTCAAGCTCCCTCTTTACAGCCCTCTCTTTGAGCTCCTGGCGTCTGTCGTGGAGCTTCTTGCCTTTAGCGAGGGCTATCTCCACCTTCACCTTCCCGTTCTTCCAGTAGAGCCTGGTGGGGATTATTGTGTATCCCTTTTCCTGGGACTTTCCGAAGAGCCTCATTATCTCCCTCTTGTGGAGGAGGAGCTTTCTCTTCCTTAAGGGATCGGGGGGCTTTATGGTCGCAAACCTGTAAGGGGCTATGTAGAGGTTGTAGAGCCATGCCTCACCGTTCTCTATCCTCACAAAGCTGTCCTTGAAAGAGACGTTCCCTTTATTCCTCAGGGACTTCACCTCCGGACCTTCAAGAGCTATACCAGCCTCGTACTTCTCAATTATCTCGTACCTTGCCTTGGCTTCCCTGTTGTCCGCTATGGGGATTATCCTGTCGCTCTTCTTAGACATTTCCTTTAACACCGGGGCGGTGGGAGTCGAACCCACAACCTCGGGATCCGTAGTCCCGCGCTCTATCCAGTTGAGCTACGCCCCGTTCCTGTATGTAATTATAAGTTCCGCAGAGTCCAAAGTCAGGCGTTCACATTCTATTTGAGAGCTCTATAAACTCCTCCAGTTTCCTCTTTGCCCTACCGCTATCTATGGACTCCCTGGCGAGCTCAAAGGCGGTCTTTCTGTCATCTGTTTTTCCGCTCGCGAGTATCCCAAAGGTTGCATTCAGGAGGACTATGTCCCGGTGGGGACCCTCTTCACCTTCAAGAACAGAGAAGCCCATCCTGAAGCTCTCTTCCGGCGAGGCGATGCACACCTGGGCAAGCTCCCTCCTCTGAATACCGAGCTCCTCAGGGACAAACTCGTAGAGCTTCACCTCACCCCTGTCCACCTCCCCCACGAGGGTAGCGGAGGATATGGACACCTCATCTATTCCGTCCTTCCCGTGAACCACAAAAGCCTTGAGTATCCCGAGCTTGTTTAGGACATGGGCTAACTTACCCACAAGCTCGTCGGAGAACACACCCATTATCTGTCTCTTCGCACCCGCAGGGTTTGAGAGGGGTCCAACGAGGTTGAAGATGGAGCGGACGCCGACCTCCCTCCTCGGTCCTATAACCCTCTTCATGGCGGGGTGAAAGAGTGGGGCGAACATGAAGCCTATTCCTATCTCCTCTATAAGCTTTGCGACCTTCTCCGCAGGAAGGTCTATCTTGGCTCCAGCCTGCTCAAGGAAGTCCGCACTCCCGCACTTTGAGGATACAGACCTGTTCCCGTGCTTTGCTACCCTGACTCCCGCCCCCGCGAGAACGAAGGCTGTTACGGTAGAAACGTTGAAGGTTCCCGATTTATCACCGCCGGTTCCGCAGGTGTCCACAAGTTCCTCGGGATCTGACACTACTACCCTGGTTGCCCTCTCCCTGAAGAACTTTCCCGCTCCCTCTATCTCATCAACGGTCTCCCCCTTCATCTTGGTTCCCATTATGAATGCACCTATCTGGGCATCGGTCGCACCACCGTCCACTATTTCCGTTAGGGCTGTGTAAACCTCCTCTGCGCTGAGGTCTTCCTTTTCAGAAAGCTTGTGGAGAACAGTCCTTATATCCATGGGCTAAATTTTATAACAAATGGAGAAAAAGGTGAGAGTAGCTGTAGAAGTTATACTTTACTAAGCACAGGAACGGGTTGATGTCCTTACCGCAAAGGAGGTTAACAACAGTTGAGGAATAATGTGCAGTTCTGTGCAAAAGTGAACTGTAGAACGTGGCAGACAAGAAGCGTAAACTATCACGGCGCATATAATAAAAGCAAAATGCCCAAGAGCATGACCACCATTCAGGCAAGGCTTAGGGTCAAGGGAGAAGAGAAGAAAACCCTTGACGACCTCATGAGAAGGTGGTCATCCTGCATGAGGTTTGCATACAGGAGACTCCTTGAAGGGAAGACAAGAAACGAACTCAAGAAGGAACTCCAGAATAAGTTTAACCTCAACTCCCGTTATGTGGACGATGCTATCCTTTCCGCCCAGAGCATTATTACGCTCTCCAAAGAACTGGGCTTCAACCCCAATAAAGTCATCTTCGGAGGAAAAGACCTGTTTGAAAAGCTCTCCAAAAATCATCTCTCGGAGAAAGAAAGAGAAAGACTAAAGAAGGAATGGAGAGAGAAAAGGCAGTGTAACCTTTACTCAAGGGGCGATAAGTCCAAGAACGGGAACCTGAACCTAAGAATAGTCAAAGAGGGAGAGAAATACTACCTGAGAGTGAACTTAGGAAACAGGAAGTGGATACTCTTAGAGCTAATCACCTCCCACAAGAAGTGGGGACTTTTTGAGAGCTTCCTCATTCAAGGAGTTCCTTACTCTGTGAGAGTTCAAAGAAGAAATGGAAGGTATTACGCTTACATTACCTTTGAAGAGACTCTGCCCGAGGTGGAGATAGGTTTTGAGAATGGAGCTATCGGGATAGACCTGAATGCTTTTCCCTCACACATAGCGTGGGCTGAAGTAGGGAAAGATGGGAACCTGATAAGCTACGGTGAGATTCCGACACTGCACCTGTGGGACGGGAAGAAGACCAAAAGAGATTACTGGGCATGGCAATACGCTCACCAAGTGGTCAGGATAGCTCTTGAGAAGAGGAAGGGTATAGTTCTTGAGAACCTTAAGATCAAAGACAAAGGCTTTAGGGGGGACTACAGTGGGAGGAAGTCAAGGAGGATAAGGCACAACTTTCCGTATAGGAAGCTCAAGGAAAGGATAGTTCATCTTGCAAGAAGGTATGGGATAGCAG
>WGFS01000097.1 GCA_015492115.1 Aquificaceae bacterium | reverse complement strand
TCCAACGTGATAAAGCAGACGCTCCTGAAAAGGGTGACCGTCTTCATGGGTGTTCCCGAGGTCTTCAACGCTCTATCCAAGGCAAAGCTCCCCTGGTACTTCATGTGGTTTAACCGCATACGCTACTTCGTCTCGGGAGGTGCTCCCCTTCCGCTGGACACCCTTGAGAGGATGAGAAAGAAGTTCAAGAGAGCGGTTCTATTGGAGGGATACGGCTTGAGCGAGTGCTCGCCGGTGGTCTCGGTGAACCTTCCCCACAAGCAGAAGCCCCTCTCGGTCGGTCCTCCCCTCCCGGATTACGAGGTCAAGATAGTGGACGAGGAGTTGATGGAGCTCCCCACGGGAGAGGTGGGGGAGATAATCGTGAAGGGAGACTGCGTGATGAAGGGCTACTACAACAACCCTTACGAGACGGAGAACACCATAGTAAATGGCTGGCTCAGAACAGGAGACCTCGGATACGTGGACGAGGATGGTTTTATCTACATAGTGGACAGGAAGAAGGATCTTATAATCTGCAAGGGCATGAACATCTACCCGAGGGAGGTGGAGGAGATCCTCATGAGTCATCCCAGGGTGGATCTCTGCGCGGTTGTGGGGAGGAAGGATCCCCACCACGGGGAGATACCGGTAGCTTTTATAAAACCTGTTGAAGGTGAAGAGCTGAGCGAGTCAGAGCTGAGGAGTTTCCTAAAGGACAGGCTCGCCAATTACAAGATCCCGAGGCAGTTTATCTTCATGGAGGAGCTTCCCAGGAACGCCACAGGAAAGGTTCTCAAAAGAGTCCTAAAAGAGAGGTTAAACAGGGGAGAGTTTGAAGGGAAGACTTCCTGAACGTGCTTGAGACCAGCTCTGGGATATACTCTTTAAGGGAGGAGTATCATGAAAAAACCCGAGCTTATAAAGACATTGCTCTACAACGTTGCCCTTGAGCACTCCGCAATAGTCCAGTACCTCTATCACATCTTTCTGATAGGCGATGCCGAGGTAACAGAGGAGATAGAGAAGATAGCCCGCCAGGAGATGAGGCACATGAAGTGGTTTGCCCAGAAGGTCGTTCAGCTCGGTGGGGAGGTGGAGCTCAAGAGGGTTGAGGAGGAGATAAGGGTAGGTGGACCGGACTGGGCGAGCATGATAGAAAACGACGTGAACGCTGAACAGCTCGCTATAGACACTTACTCCAGACAGCTTGAGGAGGTAAAGGACGACTCTGTAAGGAAGCTCCTGGAGAGGGTCATACACGACGAGTCAGAGCACAAGAATGAATTCTCGGAGCTACTGGAAGCGGTCAAGTCCAAGGAGTTCACCGGGGAGGAGAAACAGAGGGCGGACGAGGATACCGTGAGGCTTGTGAACAGGCTACTTCAGGAGGAGTACAGGATAGTACTTGACTACCTCTACAACTTCTTTCACTCCAAAAACTGTGAATACAGGGACATAATGCTTGACCTCGCCATAGAGAGCATGGTTCACATGGGGGAGCTCGGTGAGAAACTCGGAGAGATGGGGGGCACTCCAGACCTCAGCATGCCGGAGATCAAACCCACCAAGGGTGTTAAAGAGCACATCCTCTACGAGGAGTCATCTCAGAACGAGTACCTTAAGATGGCCGGGAGTATCTCAGACCCCTCTCTCAAAAAGCTCCTTGAGTGGATAGAGGGGCAGGAGGAGTATCACAGACAGAGGCTCCTTGAGTTCATGAGAAAGATGAGAAGGCTGACCGTAGGAGACCTCAGGAGAGACTGAGCCTTCCCTCCAGGTCTTTAACGAACTGGTAGGCTGTCCTTCCCGAAAAACTACCTCTCTCCGTAGCCCACCTGAGAGCTTCACTCACAAGCCTGTCCTCAGAGATACTCAGGTTGCGCCTGCTCACATAGGAACGGACTATGTCAAGATACCTCTCCTTATCAAAGGCGAAGAAGCCGAGCCTTATTCCAAATCTGTCTATGAGTGAGACCCTCTCCTGTTCACTCTCAGAGGGAAACTTCTCCTCCCTATCCACATCGGGTATTAGATGCCTTCGGTTTGACGTGGCGTAAACCAGGACGTTTTCAGGTCTCTCCTCTATATCACCCTCCAGCATTGACTTCAGGAGTTTGAAGCTCTCCTCCGAAGGCTCAAAGGAGAGGTCATCAAAGAAGATTATGAAGCGCTCCCTCCTGTCCCTCAAAACCTCGTAGAGGTCTGTCAGAGAAGGTATCTCCCACTTATAGACCTGAACTATCCTCAAACCCTCCCCACCGAAAACCCTGAGCAGAGACTTCACGAGAGAAGACTTGCCCGTTCCCCTCTCACCCCACAGCAGGACGTCGTTGGCAGGAAGACATCTGACAAACTGTTCCGTGTTCCTGAAGAGGATCTCCTTCTGCCTCTCAACGTGGATGAGCTGGTCTGGGTCGGGTATAGAAGGGTGTCTGACGGGCTCTATCCGATTTCCCCTCAGTCTGAAGGCGAGATGTTCCCTGAAGAACTCCTCACCATAATCTTCTGCTCTTAAAGGCTTTGATATAGCTCTGAACAATTCTTCCAGTGGATGCATGCCTATCAATTATAATCCCCAGTATAGACCGGAAAATAGGGCTTGACTTTATAAGGATATAAGAATATTCTTATATTCTAAATCTGGAGGGTGGTGATGAGGCTGATACTCCTTCTTCTAATTGCGTCAGCGGTTATGGCACAGGAGCTTACCCTTGAGAGAGTCCTTGAGGATACCCTGAAGAACAACCTTGAGATAAAGGCTCTCAGACATGAGCTGAAGGCTTACGAGAGGGAGTACCTCTCGGCGAGGGCTAACCTCTTCCCTAACCTCAAGCTCACGGAAACCTTCACGAGAACGGACGTCCCCGCCTACGTCCTCTTCACTAAGCTGAATCAGGAGAGGATAAAACCCACAGACTTCACCCCCTCAAACCTGAACAACCCATCCGCGGTGAACAACTTTGAGACCAAGCTGAGCCTTGAAGTTCCCCTCTGGATGGGGGGCAAGATAAGGGCGTTCAGGAACGCTTCCCTCTTCAAGAAGAGGGCTGAGGAGAAGAAGCTTTCCCGCAAGGAGGAAGAGGTTCTATTCAAAGCCTACTCAGCTTACCTTCAGGCGGAACTTGCGAGCTCCGCGGTGGAGGTTGCCCGTAAGAACGTGGAGGATGCGAAGGAGCACCTCAGGATAGCCAAGAAACTTCACAGCGTGGGTATGGCTCTGCTCTCCGACGTGCTGAGAGCTCAGGTTTTTCTGAATAAGGCTGAGGAGAAGCTCACAGAGGCAAGAAACAATTACAGGATCGCCCTGAAGGCTCTCGGTCTTATTGCAAACACCGACTACACCGAGTATTCCGTACCCGCTCTGAAGGAGTGCCCTTCCCTTTCTCTTGAAGAGCTCAAAGATAGAGCCCTTGCCAGCAGAGAAGACCTGAGGGCGATTGACGACTACATAAAGGTCTTCAGGGAGACCTACAGAGCCTACATGGGAGACAACCTCCCCCAGCTCTCCGCCTTCGCCTCATACAGCCTCTACGACAAGGACACTCCCTTCGGTTCAGGCGGAAGCGGTTACATGTTCGGGATAAATCTCTCCTGGAGCTTCAACACGGGGCTGTCCTCCATCCAGAAGGCGAGGAGCTTTAAGGAGAGGGAAAGGGCTCTCCTTGAAAGAAGGGAACTTCTTAAAAAGGCTATAGTCTTTGGTCTTGAGAAGGCTTACTCCCGGTACGAGACAGCCCTCAGCAGGCTTAAGTCTGCCAGGGCAAGGGTAGATACAGCGAGAGAGGTGGTGAGGATACTGCACGTCAGATACGAGAACGGACTCGCCCGAATGGTTGACCTTCTTGATGCCCAGACCCAGCTTGAGAACGCGAGGTTTGATCACATACAGGCTCTTTACAGTTGCAATCTGAGTTACGGCAGGGCTCTCCTTGAGGCGGGAGTTATAAAGGAGGTGTTGAGATGAGGGGCTTCGTTAAGTACTTCTTCTTTCTATTTCTTCCAGTTCTCTTCATAGTACTATGGCTCGCAGGAGTGTTCCACCCCAGACTCTCCGCAAAGGAGATAGAGGTAGAAAGGAAAGTTGTGAGCGGTTTGAAGATAGAGAGGGTGAAGCTTCTTGAGAAGAGCTACGTGTCCTTTGCGGGAACCGTAGTGCCCTCCGACAGGGCTGAGGTATCCACCAGAACGATGGGTTACGTGAGCTACATAGCGGTGAAGGAGGGAGATCATGTAAGGAAAGGACAGCTCCTTCTGAGGGTTGACCCCAGAGATACGAAGGCTCAGATAGAGGCGGCGCGTCAGAGGGTAATACAGGCTGAGAAGAACTATGCTTCAGCTCTCGCCCAGTACGAAGCTGTGAAGAAGACCTACGAGAGGTACAAAAAGCTCCTCTCCGCAAAGGCGGTGACCCAGCACGAGTTTGATATGGTTCTCGCAAGGTTCAAGTCCGCAAAGGCACAGCTTGAGGCGGCAAAGTCGGGCATAGAGCTTGCCAAGCAGAACCTCAAGGCTGTTTCCTCAAACCTGTCCTACACGGTGGTGAGATCGCCTTTCAACGGCTACGTCGTTTCCAAACTCGTTGACGTGGGAGACATAGCCAGACCGGGCTACCCACTCCTCGTGCTTGAGAAACCTCCTTACAGGGTTGAGGTGAGCCTGCCCGAGCGCTTTTACGGCAGGGTAAAGGTTGGAGACATACTCAGGGTCTATGTGGAGAGCTTGAGTAGGAAGACCACCGCAAGGGTGGTTGAGCTTGAACCCTCGGTGAATCCCATGAGCAGAACCTTCAAGGTTAAAGCTGTCCTGAGCGACAAGAGTATAAGAGGGGGCTTCTTCGCCAGGGTTTACATGGAGGAACCCATAAAGAGGACGGTTCTCGTGCCCGAGAGGGCGGTTTACAAGAGATGGGACTTTACAGGCGTGTGGGTGGTAAAGCCGGACAACACCCTTGAGCTCAGGTTCGTGCGTTTGGGGAGGAGGATAAACGGGATGGTTGAGGTTCTCTCTGGATTGAACGGTGATGAAAGGGTTGTGGTTGAAGGTCTTGAGAGAGCCTGTGACGGTTGCAGGGTAGGAGGTTGAGCTAATGTACGGACTGGCGGGAAGGCTGGCTCATTACTTCATAGACTCCAAACTAACACCCGTACTCATACTCGTATCCCTCGCCCTCGGTCTGTTCGCTGTGGTAACGACACCCAAGGAAGAGGAACCACAGATAATCGTTCCCATGATAGACATCTACATATCCTATCCGGGTGCCACCCCCGAGGAGGTTGAGAGCAGGGTCGTCATACCCCTTGAGAAGAAGCTCTGGGAGTTGAAGGACATAGAGTACATATACTCCGCCTCCATGAACGACATGGCGATAGTTACAGCCCGCTTTTACGTTGGAACAGACCCCGTAAAGGCTCTCGTTGACCTGAACTCCAAGATGATGTCCGCCATGGACCTTGCCCCGCCGGGGGTTGTCCTTCCGCCCCTGATAAAACCCATGTCCATAGACGACGACGTCCCCATAGTCACCCTCACACTCTGGGGTGAGAAGTACGACTGGTACTCTCTGAGGAGGTTTGCCGCTACCCTTCAGAACGAGCTAAAGAAGATAGATAACGTGGCGGACGTCTTTCTCGTGGGTGGGACTCCAAGGGAGATAAGGATAGTCCTTGACCCACAGAAGCTTGAAGCTTACAGGGTCTCTCCCCTGTACATAGCCAAGC
>WGFS01000096.1 GCA_015492115.1 Aquificaceae bacterium | reverse complement strand
GTACCTCATGGGCAGGTTTACGCCCGCTCCCTTACCCAGGCTCCCCTGCCTGAAGGTAAGCACAAACCTCTTTTACAGGGTCTTTGAGGGAGAAAGGATGTCGGAAGTGAAGCTCCACAGGGGAGAGGATTTAGAGGGAACCATCGTATCCCTTGAGACCTTCTCGGAGGAGCTTCCCGAAGGGAGAAGATTTCTGCACCCCTTCTTTCCCTTTTCAGCTTACGGAGGTGTTTACGCCCACGAGTACTTAGAGAAAAACCCAGAGGGAGAAGACGTTTTCGGAATAGAGCCTATCTACCTGAAGCCTCCCGCTTAGGTTATCTCTTCCTCCTCGGGTCTGAACTCTTCCACGGGAACCTTTTCCTCGGGAGGGGGTTCCTGTCTCGTGAAAAGCAGGGTAAAGCAGTATATGTTTAGTCCCAGTATGAGACCCCAGGAGAGGATCATGAAGAGGAAGGCGTCACCGTCCATGGATTTAATTGTATCTTATGACTCTCACCCTTTCCAGGGTTATCAGTCCGTTCTTAACAAGTTCGGAGAGCTCGGGCAGAACCTCGTTTATCTTCTTCTCGCAGTCAATAACCTCAATCACTATGGGAAGGTCTGAGGAGAGCTTCAGGAGCTTCTGCTCGTGCACTACCGAGGACTTTCCGTATCCGAGTATCCCCCTGAAAACGGTTACCCCAGCCACACCCCTGTCCCTGCAGAGCTCCGTTATGTACTTGTAGAGAGGCTTGCCTTCGTATCTGTCGTCCTCTCCAATGAATATCCTTACAAGGAAGGCTGTCTCGCACTTCATAGAAACCTCCCCAGGTTGTATCCGAATAGGGTCATGAATATGCCGAGGGCATTCGTGCCGAGGACATATAGAAGGAACTTTACCAGCTCGCCGTCCATAAGGAGGCTGTAGCTCTCGTAGGAGAAGGTTGAGAAGGTGGTCAGTCCGCCGAGCAGACCCGTTATCAGGAGTGCCCTTACCTCGGGAGAGACGGTCATCCTCTCAACAAGGTAGGCGAAAGCAAGACCTATGAGGAAGGCTCCAGCAAGGTTTACCAGAAAGGTTCCCACGGGAAACTCTATCCCCGCCCTGGTCTGGATCATTTTGGAGAGCAGAAACCTCAAAACAGAGCCCACAGCTCCTCCCAGAGCAACTGAGAGCACTATTCCCATATCCTCGCCTCTTCAAGGCTGATTAGCCTTTCCTTGAGTATCTCCTCCATTGATTCTATAACCGCAAGGGCTTTTTCCTCCTCATCAACGAACTCAACCACCACGGGGAGGTCGTAAGAGAGTGCCTCTATTCCCTCGTAATGGTACTCTCCGGTCGTCCCGTATCCGAGGATCCCCTTCAGGGCGGTCGCCCCAGCTATTCCCTCACCCCTTAGGCGTTCTATCACCTCTCTGAAGAGAGGTCTTCCCTCAAACTCCTCCCCTTCTCTCAGGAATATACGAACCAGAACAGCCATGGAACTTTATTTTAAAATCTTCACTATGAAGGAGGAGATAGTTCTTGAGGTGAACGGAAAGAGGGTAAGGTTGAAGGACTTCCCCATGAGGGCTCTCAAGGGAACGATACTCGGATTTATAAGGAGCCTTAACCTTGAGGAGGAGCCAAAGGAGATAAGTATAGAGATAAGACTTGATGAGGAAGATAACGGAGACCCTTGAGTTTGAAGTCTCTCCAGAGAACTCCGGAGAACGCTTAGACCTTTTCCTCTCAAAGGCATACCCGGAGCTGTCCAGGAGCTACATAAAAAGGCTCATAGAGGATGGTCTCGTCTCAGTGAACGGTGGTCAGAAGAAGCCCTCTTACAGGGTAAGGGAGGGAGACCTTATACAGCTTTCAGTTCCGGAGCCAGAACCTCTGAGGGTAGAGGCTGAGGACATTCCTGTAGAGATCCTCTACGAGGACAGAAACGTAGCTGTTGTGGTTAAACCGTGCGGGCTCGTTGTCCACCCTTCCCCCGGATACACGAGCGGAACCCTCGTGAACGCTCTCCTATATCACATAAAAGACCTTTCCTCCATAGGCGGTGTGGAGAGACCGGGTATCGTCCACAGGCTCGATAAGGAAACCGCAGGTCTTATGGTTGTAGCGAAGAACGATACAGCTCACAGAAACCTCGTCCAGCAGTTCGCCCAGAGGAAGACCGAAAAACTTTACAGAGCTCTCGTGAAAGGGCTGGTAAGGGAAGAGCACGGGACAGTGGAGCTCCCGATAGGGAGGCATCCCGTTGACAGGAAGAGGTTTTCAACCTTCTCGGAGAGCTCAAAGCCCGCC
>WGFS01000095.1 GCA_015492115.1 Aquificaceae bacterium | reverse complement strand
CAGTATCACACCACCGAGAACGCCCGCTGTTATCAGCAGGTCAGCGAGGGCTACGTACTCAAGATACTCCCTGACAAGGAGCCCGGCTATGCTGGACACAAGACTCAGGACCACAATGCCTCCCACAAGATAGACGTACCTGAGCTTGTAACCTCTGAACATCAGGAATATGGTCGTTATGATTCCGAGGAACTCCACCACTCTGCTCAGGACTATCAGAATGGTCGTCTCCTTGAACATCTTTAAAAGTATGGTAACTATACCCCTCTAAGTCAACTCAAGGAGCTCCTTAAAGAGAGACCTCAGCCTCTGTATCACTCCCTCACCACCGAGCCTGTGCCTCAGCTCCATAAACCTCTCCCTCATTAACTCTCGTTTACTCTCAGATTCAAGAAGCTTGAGGGCTATACGGGCTAACTCCGAAGGGGGTCTGTTTATCAGCTCAGGGACAACCTCCTCTCCCAGTATGAGGTTCGGTAGGCTTACGTGTCTGACCTTTACGAGGAGCTTTGCCAAAAGGTAGGTAAGAGCGCTCACCCTGTAGAAGACAAGGTGGGGGTTCAGGGCGAGGGACGCCTCAAGGGATGAGGTTCCGGAGGCTATGAGGGAAAGTTTTGAGTAGAACATTGAGTTGTAGGCGGGCGAGCTGAGTTCTCTGTCGGTAAGAACTCTCACTGGAAAACCCCTGAAACTATCCTCAAGAAACCCTCTGAACTCCTCAAAGGTGGGCAGGACGAAGCTCTCAACCCTGTTTCTCAGCATGTTCACAACCTCCCTCAGTATAGGTGTGTGCCTCCTCACCTCTCCCCACCTGCTACCCGGCATGAGGTTCACCGGTTCCTCCTCACTCCCCACAAGATTGAGAAATTTCTCCCTCCCAACGCTTGGCTTCACCATATCCACGAGAGGATGACCCACGTAATGAACCCTGAAGCCTTCACTCTCAAACCTCTTGTATATGTCAACCTCAAAGGGGAGTATGACTACGAGATGATCCGCAAAGCGTGCTATGGTCTCAGCCCTCCCCGGCTTCCAAGCCCAGACCTGAGGGGAGATGAAGTAAACCACCTTCCTCACCCCGACCCTTCGGGCGTCCCTTACGAGCCTCAGGTTGAACCCGGGAGCGTCGCAGGCGAGGAGGACATCACACCTCTCAAGCTCTCTGAGGGCTCTCCTGTATATCCTCCTTATCTCCAGCAGTCTCGGGAGCACCTCCGCTATACCCACAACGGAGAGCTCGGACACCTTAGCTACACTCCTAACTCCTATGCTCTCAAGCTTTTCGCTTGTTATCCCTACCAGCTCAAAGTTCTCAAAGCCCTCCCTGAATATCTCGTATACGTAGTTGCCAGCCGATATATCTCCCACCGAAAGGAAAACCCTCACCGGCATGCTATTATTAAAGACCATGAAGATAGCCTTCATAGGTCGTGAGAACGCTGTCAGGAGCATAATGGCTGAGGCTGTGGTGAGGAAGCTCCTCCCGGAGGTGGGCATAAGGGCTGAGGTGTTCTCAGCAGGAACGGAACCCGCAAAGGAGGTTCATCCCCTGACACTGAGGGTTCTGGAAGAGAAGGGCTACCCCACCAAGGGGCTTTATCCAAAACCGATAAGCAAGATCCCCTACCGGAAGGTGGATGTGCTCATAACCCTCTGCAACGAAGCCAAGGAAAGATGTGAGTTCGTCACGAGCCACAAGAGGAGGGAGAACTGGCTTATAGACGAGCCCTCCGGGAATGAGGAGTCCTTTAAGAGAACCCTTGAGGATATAGAAAACCACCTCAGGGAGTTACTCAAGCTCGGATAGTATAGCCTTCATGTAGCACTCCTTAACCCTCTCGGCGTACTTCCGCAGGTCTTCCTCTGGTTCAAAACCTTCCAGAAGAAGTCTCTCAAGCACTGCTGAAAGTTCTTCTACAGAACAAACCCTGAAGCCGTATCCCTTCTTCAGGAGGAACTCCTCAAGGTCTCTAACCTTGTGGGTGCTGGATCCAAAGATGACGGGCTTACCAAGGTACGCTGGCTCAAGGAGGTTGTGACCACCAACGGGGGAGAAAGTGCCTCCCACGAAGGTTACATCCGCCAGAGAGTAAAAGGAGCGAAGCTCTCCGAGGGTATCAACTATAAGGACATCCCAGTCTCCACCCATTGAGCTACGTCTCCTGTAAGGAATGTCCTTCCCTTCAAGGAGCCTCTCTATCTCCGGGACTCTGCTCAGATGTCTCGGTGCTATAACGAGTTTAAGGGGAACTTTCCTGCGCACCCTCTCAAAAACCTCAACGAGCAACTCCTCCTCACCCTCCCTCGTGCTCCCTGCGACAAAGAGCCTGAAGCCTTCGGGTATGGGAAGGTCCAAAGGTTTTATCTCACCCTCCTGCACGAGCTTCAGGTTTCCACAGACAACGACCCTTTTAGCTCCCTCTCTCTCAAACATCTCTTTGCTCTCCGGGGTCCGTGCAACTATCAGGGAGAACTCCTGTACCAGGAGTCTCTCAAGAAGACCGCCTTTAGCGTAGGAGTTAATGAGGAGCTTTTTGGTTTTTGTAGTCTTTACAAGAGAGGGCCAGAACTCCCTCTCCAGAACCAGGAGAGCCCTAGGTTCAATCAAGCTCTCAAACTTTTTTATAAGGGGAGGTATGTCAAGGGGTAAGGGGAAGAGGAGGTCGTAAAGCTCTCCCTGAGCTTCAAGATAGTCCTTAGCCCTGGGAGAGAAGTATGTCAGCACTACACTGTAATTCTTGCGAAGCTCTCTGAGTATTGGCTTGAATGTGTTGAACTCCCCCACGCTCGCGCAGTGAACCCAGAGAGGAAACGAAAGCCCTTCCGTTTTTGGTTTTTCTATCAGGAGTCTTTTTCTGAGACAAAAGGTCATGGGTGTTTTAGAATTATAGTATGAAAGCTCTCCTTGTACTTTACTCCGAGCTCCTTGAAAACGGCAGGGAAAAGTTCTACAAGGAGCTTGAGAAGAACGTATCTGTTCTTAACAGGATAGTCGGTATAGACAGCATATACGCCTCCGTGAGCTCCCAGTTCAAAGATATATTTGAGAGGTTCCCCGATCTATGCCTTATAAACAACCTGAGAGATACCTCAGTGTTCGGTGCCTACAAGGGTCTCAGAAAGCTGAGGGGGAACGACGTGCTCCTGATAGATGGAGGCATAAGGCTATCAAAGGAAACCCTCTTCAACTTCTTCAACAGGGTTCACGTCACCGTTGGTATGGTGAAAGAGAAATGGTCTGGCGTAGCCTTCGTAAAGATGAGGGACGTTGATTACGTGATAAGGAGCCTTGAGAACAATTTTGAAAAGAGCATACTGGACGCCTTCTATACCCTCCGGGACACTTACAGCATAGCTACCGAGTTTATTCAGCTCAAGGAAAGGCTTGCACTTCCGATTTTAAACTTAAAGCAAGCGTAGCTTAAGGGGGTGAGCAGATGGTTGACCCGGACATTCTCCTCATAGCCATGGTTGAGCTAATTGAGGGCGTAAGGAACCTCATAGGGGACAAGGGGGCAAACGCGGTCCTGAGGGATGCGGGAAGGCACAGCGGTCCCAAACTCCTTGAGAGTCTGATAGGGCATCTCCCCGAAGTCCTTGAGAGGGAGGAAGCGGTTAGAAGGACGTGCATGATGCTTGAGGAGCTCGGCTTTGCAAAGAAGGTGGAGAAGGAAGACTCAACCATACGTGTGCAGGACGACATATTCAGCGATGCCATAAGGGCTGAGGATATCCAGAAGTCGCCCGTGGTGTACTTCCTCATGGGTTTGATAGAGGGCTTTGTACAGTTCATGACCGATGATAAGGTTGTTCTGACTCCAAAGGAAGTGGAAAAGGGGAACCTGGTGTTCTCCTACTCCTGAACTCTCAGGTAGCTTACGCTCTCTATGTGGTAGGTCTGAGGGAACATATCAACGAGCCTGACCTTCTCAAGCCTATAACCGTTCTTTATAAGAGACTTCAGATCCCTCGCAAGGGTTGAGGGGTTGCAGGAGACGTAGATTATCCTTTCGGGTTTGTTCTTTACAAGCAGTTCCAGCTCGTTCTTTTCAAGACCGCTCCGCGGTGGATCAACGACCACAAGGTCCAGAACCTCTCCTCCCCTGCTCTTCAGGTGTCTGTAAGCGTCAGCCCTCATGAACACCACGTTGTCCCTATTGTTCAGCTTGGCGTTGTACTCCGCATCGTTCACCGCAGAAGGACTGCTGTCAGAACCCTCTATGAAGTTACCCCTCTCGGAGAGGGGTATGGTGAAGAAACCCACACCGCAGTAAAGGTCTATTCCCTTCCTGAAGGGTTCCACATCGCTCACAGCGGTTATGAAGCGATCCCATAGAGTCCAGTTAACCTGAAAGAAGGAGTCCGCGCTCACCCTGTACTTCCACCTCCCGGTGTTCATGAAAAGGTACTCCTTCCCTATCCAGAACCTTCTGTTGAGTATGGTTCTGAGCCTTGAGTAGTCGCCAACGCCCACCACATCGGCAGGAAGGCAATCCTCCTTCAAATTATTGAGGAAGTCCCTGTCCACCTCTGTGGGGGTAACGAACTTGACCAGGAACTTATCTTCGGTAGGTGAGTAGGTTACATGGATCTCCTGTAGCTCTCTTATATGCTGAGCACACTCCCTCAGAGGTCCTATGAGCTCGTTTATCCTCGGGTGGGCGACGGGACAGTGGTCTATGTCAACGACCTCGTGTTCGTCCCATCTGAAGAAACCGAGCCTGCCGTTCTTTACCTTAAATTGAACCCTCACCCTGTAGCCGAACTCCTGCCCCGACTGTATGCTCTCCTCAAGGGGTGCGTTTTCTATCCCGCCTATCTTCCTGAGAGTTTCCAGAAGAACGGACTCCTTGCTCTCCACCTGGGCGTTGTAGTCTATGTGCTGGAGCTGACAGCCACCGCAGATCCCAAAGTAGGGACAGGGGGCTTCCCTTCTTGAACTTGAAGGAAGGACAACGTTCCTTACAACTGCCTCAGCGTAGTCCTTCTTGTCCTGCAATATCTCCGCATCAACGAGCTCGCGCGGAGCGGAGAACCTTACGAGGACAACCTTGTCCCTGTGGCGTGCCAAACCGTAACCGCCGTAAACGAGCTTCTCTATGCTGAGCCTCAGGTTGTCCTCTTTACTCGCCTGATTCTGATTCTCTAAGCTCTGTGAGCTTCTCAAAGTCCTCCTCCGACATCACATCAATATGCCACCCTGTGAGCCTGTGGGCAAGTTTTACGTTGGTTCCCCTCTTGCCTATGGCGAGTGAGAGCTGATCCTGGGGGACAGCGACCTCAGCCCTCTCCTCTTCGGGTATGAGCCTTATCGCTGTTGGCTGGGCAGGTGAGAGAGCCCTCCTTATGAACTCCTCCTCGTCCTCCGTCCACCGAACAACGTCTATCTTCTCTCCGTGGAGCTCCTCTGATATGGGCTGTATCCTTGAACCCCTCAGCCCGACAACTATACCCACAGGGTCCATCTTCATATCCTTGGCGTAAACCGCAACCTTTGCCCTCTCCCCGGGTATTCTGGCGACCGCCTTTATCTCTATCTCCTTCTCCGCAACCTCCGGTATCTCCGTTTCAAGGAGTCTCTTCAGGAATAGGGGGTGGGTTCTTGAGAGGATGAGACGTGGTTCTCCGTGTATCTTCTTCACCTCCAAGAGGAGAGCCTTTACCTTATCCCCCACACGGTAGCTCTCGCCGGGTATCTGCTCCCTCCTGGGCAAGACAGCCTCAACCTTTCCAAGGTCAACGAGTATATCTCCGTTGTCGTATATCTTCCGGACTATACCGGTCACCACCTCGCCTTCAAGCTCCTTGTATTCAAGGAATCCCCTCTCCCTCTCCGCCCTCTCAAGCTCGTTTAAGAACTCCTCCTTTGCAGCGTAGGCAGCTATCCTGTTCACGTCCTCCGTGCTTATGTCAAGGGGTAGCCGTTCCTTCTCCTTTCCCCTCCTCCTCACTATGTAAACCTTTATCCCCTCGTCGGTAAACTCTATATCCAGATTCTCCCTTATCCTCTTGTCCTTCTTTATCGCTATGGCTATCGCATTCTTGAGGGCGTACTCAACTACCCTCTCGGGGAGGTCTTTTTCCTTAGCTACCTGCTCTATCAGTCTCTTTATATTTTTCACCATCTCTCCGGCTCCAATCTTCCCCTGGCGATCGCAGAGAAGGGTATGTGCAACACCTCTCCCTCTTCTCTATCCCGGAGGGATATTATACCCTCCCTGACATCCTCAACGTATCCCGTCACCTCCCTCTTCCCGCCAACCGGCTCCCTTAAAACGAGTCTGACGAGCCTTCCCTTGAAAAACTCGTAGTGTTCCGGTTTCTCAAGTTCCCTCGTGAGTCCAGGAGAGGATATCTCCAGCATGTAGGAGAAAGGGATTATGTCCTCAACATCAAGGAGCCCGCTTATCCTCTTGCTGACCTCCTCGCAGTCCTTTATGGTAACCCCTCCCTGCTTGTCTATGATCACACGAAGCACCCACCCCCTCTCGGGTTTGAACTCCACATCAAAGAGCCTGTAGCCCATTGACTCAACTATAGGTCCTACAAGCTCCTTGACCTTTCTGGAAACTTCTGCACTGTCAACGTTCATAGGTATTATTTTATAATTCTCACTGGTATGAGCCTGAGCGAAGCGGTCCTCTCAATTCCCGCCCTAATGATAGCTGTCATACTCCACGAGGTAGCCCACGGATGGGTAGCTTACAGGATGGGAGACCCCACAGCCAAGCTGGCGGGGAGACTCACCTTAAACCCGATCCCCCACATAGACCCGGTGGGAACCATAATACTTCCCGCTATGTTCATAGTGCTGAACTCCCCGATAATATTCGGCTGGGCAAAGCCCGTCCCCATAAACCCACTCAACTTCAGAGACCTGAGAACAGGAACCTTCTTCACCTCCATAGCGGGTGTTGTGATGAACCTGAGCCTTGCGGTTGGCTTTGGCTTGGCTTACAGACTTCTCTACGCCGTGTCCGAGAGCGTTGACCCCTTTGTCACGAAGTCAATAATCTACCCTCTGCTCATATTCTCAGCCAAGTCCGTGCTCATAAACCTAATACTGGCACTGTTCAACATAATACCCATACCGCCTTTAGACGGGAGTAAGGCTCTCATGAGCTTTCTATCCTTCAAGTACTGGGAGATGTTCTACAAGTACGAGATATACGGCTTCTTTGTTATAACGATTCTTCTATTTACAGGGGTCCTGGGAAGGATCATATACCCACCTCTCGTATTCCTGTACCACCTGATACTGGGTGGAGCGTGAACCTCAGAATAGGACTATATTTATTAGAACCATGAGAACACTGTTTGATAGAGAGCTTATAAAAAAGTATGATAGACCGGGTCCGAGATACACCAGCTATCCCCCTGCGACCGAGTTCACGGAAGAGGTGGGAGAGAAAGAGTATAAAGAGAGGCTTGCGGAGAGCAACTCCAGAAAGACACCCCTCTCCCTCTACTTCCACATACCTTTCTGCGAGAGCGGATGTTACTACTGCGGGTGCAACATAATCATCTCCCACAGGAAGGGCATAGAGAGACCTTACCTGGACAGGGTTTACAGAGAGATGGACATGGTCTCAGCCCTCCTGGACAGGGAGAGGAAAGTAGAACAGCTCCACTGGGGAGGAGGAACACCCAACTATCTGGAGCCGGACGAGATAAGGGAGTTCATGGAAGAGATAAGAAAGAGGTTTGATCTCTCCGAGGACGCCGAGGTGAGTATAGAGATAGACCCCAGATACGCGACCGATGAACAGCTACAGACCATAAGGGAAGTGGGTTTCAACAGGGTGAGCATGGGTCTCCAGGATCTTGATGAGAAGGTACAGAGGGCTATAAACAGGGTTCAGCCTTACGAACTCATGGAAAGAACCATGAAGAGGCTCAGGGATCTTGGATTTGAGAGTGTAAACCTTGATCTCATATACGGGCTCCCATATCAGACGAGGGAGAGCTTTGAGAGAACGGTTGAGAAGGTCATAGAACTGAACCCGGACAGGCTTGCGGTTTACAGCTTCGCTTACGTCCCATGGGTAAAACCAATACAGAAGTATATAGACCCGCAGACCCTACCCTCAGCGGAGGAGAAGCTTTCAATCCTTGAGATGGTTATAGAGAAGTTCCAGGACGCTGGTTACGTTTACATAGGGATGGATCACTTCGCCAAGCCCGAAGATGAGCTCGCTACCGCCCAGAGGGAGGGTAAGCTCTGGAGAAACTTCCAGGGGTACACGACAAGGAAAGGGGTTGAACTCATAGGCTTTGGGGCAACCTCCATAGGGATGCTGTACGACTCTTACTTCCAGAACCACAAGACCCTGAGAGAGTACAACGTCGCCATAGACGAGGGTAGGCTTCCCACCTACAGAGGGTATATCCTCACCGAGGACGACTTCGTGAGAAGAGAGGTGATCATGGACATAATGTGCAACCTCGGTGTTAGCTTCCACAAGGTGGAGGAGATGTTCGGAATAAGCTTTGAGGAGTACTTTGAGAGGGAGCTTGAAGAGCTAAAGGAGCTTGAAGAGGATGGGCTCATAAGGGTCAAGGACAGGAGGATAGAGATACTCCCCGTGGGGAGACTTTTGATAAGGAACGTCGCCATGGTGTTTGACGCCCATCTGAGAAACAGGAAGGAGCTTCAGTTCTCAAGGACTATCTGACGGAGGGTCTTCAGGGACTAAATGGACACACTGCTTGAGGTAAGGGAGGTATCCAAAGCTTACAAACTCAGGAAGGGATTCTTCAAGAAGGAGCTCTTTTACGCCCTGAGGGGCGTCTCTCTAACGATCAAGAAGGCTGAGATCCTTGGAGTTGTTGGTGAATCGGGGTCAGGGAAAACAACCCTCGGAAAGCTCGTGCTCAGACTTGAGGAGCCAACCTCCGGAGCTATCCTTTTCTCCGGGAAGGACGCCTTCAGTCTCGGTAAGGAGTACACAAGGAAGGTGTCCGTTGTGTTCCAGGATCCAAGAAGCTCCCTGAACCCCAGGATGAAGGTGAGGGAGATAGTTGAGGAGCCCCTGATAGTGCACGGGTTCAGGGATCGTAAGGGAACAGTAGAGTCCGCCCTTGAGAAGGTTCAGCTCCCGAGGGAATTCCTTGAGAGGAAGCCCGACGACCTTTCGGGAGGTCAGAGGCAGAGGGTGGCAATAGCGAGAGCCATAGTCCTCAAGCCGGAGCTGATAGTTGCGGACGAACCCACAGCCTCCCTTGACGTCTCCGTCCAGTGGGAGATACTGAAGCTGTTTGAAGACTTAAAAGAGCAGGGAATAGCCTTCATGTTCATAACCCACGACATAAGGGTTGTGGAGAAGGTAGCCGACAGGGTAGCGGTCGTATACGGTGGTATGCTCATGGAGCTGGGGAGAAAAGAGGAGGTTCTCAAAGAACCTCTCCACCCCTACACTAAGTTCCTGCTCAGGAACGTTCCCGTCAGGCACCCGAGGTTTAGAAAGGAGGAGGACTTCAGGGAGGTTGAGTACGCCGTTCCTCAGGAAGGGTGCCCCTTTGCGCCCAGATGTCCCGAGTACAGGGAGGAGTGCTCCAAAACGATCAGGAGGTCTGAGCTGAATGGAAGGCTCGTCAACTGCAACCTATACTGATATCCTCGTATTCGTATTCCTGCTCTTCGCGTCTGGATTCTTTGCCTCCTCAGAGGTCGTCTTCTTCAGCGTGAGCAAGCCCCTGATGATGAAGTATTCCAAAAGCAGGCTCTACCGGATACTCATGAAGCTCCTCTCAAGACCCAAGGAGGTTCTCATATCCATTCTAATAGGGAACGAGCTCGTGAACGTATTTATATCCTCCTACGGTACCAAGCTGTTTACTGAGAATTTTGGGAAAGAGGGTGCCTTCCTGTCCGCCTTCCTCATGTCCTTTCTGATATTCATATTCGGTGAAACGCTCCCAAAGAATGCGGTTCTTCCCCTTGCGGACAGGCTATCTCTTCTGTACGCACCTGTATTCTACGTTTTCCATATACTTGTGATGCCTGCAAGGCTCCTTCTTCTGCTACCCATACAGAAGGTTTTGAAGAAGCTGGGGGTTGAGAGCAAGGAGGAAGTCTTTGAGCTCTCGGAGGACAAGCTACTGGGAATTATTGAACTGGGTATTGAGGCGGGAGAGTTCTCAGAGGACGAGAGGGAGATGGTGGAGAAGGTCTTTGAGATGGATGAGGTTCTCGTGAGAGAGATAATGACTCCCAGACCTGACATATTCGCCCTGAAGGAAGAGCTTAAGGTTGGTGAGGTGATAGAGGAGATCAAAAGGCATGGACACAGCAGGATCCCGGTTTACAGGGAGAAACTTGACGATGTTGACGGCATAATACACGTAAAGGACCTGCTACCTATAAACAAGAACAGAAACAGAACCCTTGCGGAGTTCAAGAGGGACATCCTCTTCGTTCCCGAGGTCATGACCGTGGGAAGCCTGCTTCATGAACTCAGGAAGGCAAAGACCCAGATAGCCATGGTTGTGGACGAGCACGGAGCGGTTTCGGGGCTTGTCACGATGTACGACGTTCTCAGGTGGCTTATAGGCGAAGTTCCCGAGGAGTGGGGGGAGGAGGAAGAGATAGAGAAGCTCTCCTACGATATGTTCAGGATAGAGGGCTCTGCTGACATAGAGGAGGTCGCTCATGTGCTTGGCTTTGAACTCCCGGAGGAGTATGACTACGACACGGTGAGCGGTTTCGTCATGGCTAACCTGGAGAAAGTTCCCGAGAAAGGTGACGAGTTTGAGTACGACGGCTTCAAGTTCATCGTAGGGGATGTGGAGAAGAACCGGGTAAAGGAGGTCATAGTTAAAGTTCTGAAAAAAGCTGAGGAAAAAACCTAACATTTGATTGACTTATAATCGGGCTCGCAAGTCACCGATATACTTTTCAAAATCAACCTTTCTCCCGACGCAGGCGGACTTATCATCAATTGAGGTCATGAGAGAGGGGGTAAAGGACTTCGTCCACCTACACCTGCACACCCAGTACTCACTCCTTGACGGTGCCATAAAGATAGGAGACCTGGTCAAGAAGGCTAAGGAGTTCGGGTACAGGGCGGTTGGAGTTTCTGATCACGGCAACCTCTTCGGGTCGTACCAGTTCTATAAGACCCTGAAGAAGGAAGGAATAAAGCCCATAATAGGAATGGAGGCTTACTTCACCACCGGTTCCAGATTTGACAGAAAGACCAAGGGTAGCGAGGATAACATAACGGACAAGTACAACCATCACCTCATACTCATAGCCAAGAACGATGTAGGTTTAAAGAACCTCTTCAAGCTCTCAACCCTCGCCTACAAGGAAGGTTTTTACTACAAGCCGAGGATAGACTACGAGCTGTTGGAGAAATACGGAGAGGAGCTCATAGCCCTTACCGCCTGTCTGAAGGGTGTTCCCACCTACTACGCTTCCATAAACGAGACCGAAAAGGCTCAGGAGTGGGTCAGAAAGTTCAAGGACATATTCGGGGAAGATCTCTACTTGGAGCTTCAGTCCAACGACATAGACGAACAGGCTGTAGCCAACAGAAACCTTATAGAGATAGCGAAGAAGTATGGGGTCAAGCTGATAGCCACCAACGACTCCCACTACCTCAATCCCGAGGACAGGGAGGCACACACTGTTCTCATGGCTATCCAGATGAAGAGAACTATCCACGACATGACGAAAGGAGGCTTCAGGTGTGCCAACGGCGGTCTCCACTTTGCAGGTCCTGAGGAGATCTGGAGGAAGTTTGAAGGCAGGTTTGAGGGCTGGGAGAGAGCCCTTCTGAACACCTTAGAGGTTATGGAAAAGACCGCAGACAGCTTTGAGCTCTTTGAAAACAGTGGATATCTCCTTCCCGAGTATCAGGTTCCCGGAGATACAAGCCTTGAAGAGCATCTGAGAGAGCTTGCCATAAGGGGGTTAAGGCAGAGGATAGAGAAGGGGCAGGCTAAGGATACGAGAGAGTACTGGGAAAGGCTTGAGTTTGAGCTGGATGTTATAAACCGCATGGGCTTTGCGGGATACTTCCTCATAGTTCAGGACTTCATAAACTGGGCTAAAAAGAATAGCGTTCCCGTTGGACCGGGGAGGGGTTCTGCGGCAGGATCTCTTGTCGCTTACTCTATAGGCATAACGGACGTTGACCCTATAAGGCACGGGCTCCTCTTTGAGAGATTTCTGAACCCCGAGAGGGTCTCCATGCCCGATATAGACGTGGACTTCTGTCAGGACAACAGGGACAGGGTAATTGAGTATGTAAGAGAGAAGTACGGGAAGGAGAACGTAGCCCAGATAATCACCTACAACGTGATGAAGGCTAAGCAGACCCTCAGGGACGTTGCCAGGGCTCTGGGGCTACCTTACTCAACCGCGGATCAGCTCGCCAAACTCATACCGCAGGGGGATGTTCAGGGAACATGGCTCTCCCTTGAGGAGATGTACTCAACACCCCTGGAGGTCTTGAAGGAAAGATACGGAGCCCACAGGGGGGACATAGAGGACAACGTGAATAAGTTCCGAAAGCTATGCAAGGAGAACCCGGATATAGACAAGCTGGTACAGATAGCTCTCAGGCTGGAGGGTCTTACAAGGCACACATCCCTACACGCCGCAGGCGTAGTTATAGCCCCTAAATCTCTATCTGAACTCATTCCCATGTTCTACGACAGGGATGGAACTGTCGCGACCCAGTACGACATGACCAAGCTTGAAGAGCTGGGTTTACTGAAGATGGACTTCCTGGGTCTGAAAACCCTGACTGAGCTCAAGGGTATGAAAGACCTGGTAAAGGAGAGAAAGGGTGAAGATGTTGACTTCCTCTCTCTGCCCATGGATGATCCCAGGGTCTTTGAGCTCCTTCAGGAGGGCAACACCACGGGGGTCTTCCAGCTTGAGAGCAGGGGGATGAAGGAGCTTCTCAAGAGGCTAAAGCCAGACTCCTTTGATGACATAGTGGCTGTGCTCGCCCTTTACAGACCGGGACCACTGAAGAGCGGGCTGGTGGACAGATACATAAACAGGAAGCACGGAAAGGAAGAGGTAGATTATCCATTCCCTGAGCTGGAGGGGGTTCTTAAAGAGACCTATGGGGTGATCGTATACCAGGAACAGGTTATGAAGATGTCGCAGATCCTCGCCGGTTTCACGCCGGGAGAGGCGGACACCCTCAGGAAGGCGATAGGCAAGAAGAAGAAGGACCTTATGGAACAGATGAGGGATAAGTTCATAAAGGGAGCTGTTGAGAGGGGATTCCCCGAAGACAGGATAACCAGACTATGGGAGGATATAGAGAAGTTTGCTTCCTATTCCTTCAACAAGTCTCACTCTGTAGCCTACGGTTACATCTCTTACTGGACAGCCTACATGAAGGCTCACTACCCTGCGGAGTTCTTTGCGGTCAAGCTCACCACCGAGAAGAACGACAACAAGTTCATAAACCTGATAAAGGACGCAAAGCTCATGGGATTTGAGATACTCCCGCCAGATGTTAACAGGAGCGACGTTGGATTCAAGATAGAGGGAGACAGGCAGATAAGGTTCGGGATAGGTAGGATAAAGGGCGTGGGAGAGGAGGCAGCGAGGGCGATAGTTGAAGCACGGAAAGGAAGAGAATTTAGAAATATTCAGGACTTTGTGAGGAGCGTGGACGGCAGGAAGGTTAATAAAAAGGTACTGGAGTGTCTGATAAAGGCTGGATCCTTTGACTTCACCGGAAGCAGGAGAGATGAGCTTTTAGAAAGGCTTTCATCGTCCGGTAAGAACATGTCCAACCTTACCCAGAACGCCTTGTTTGGAGGAGCACAGAAGAAGAAGAGACTTGACATCAACGACATTCTCAGAATGGAAAAGGAGGTCATTGGATTCTACATCTCCGGGCACCCCCTGGACAAGTACGACACACTCCTTGCAGGCAAGCACACCCCCATTGAAGAGCTTGAGAATGCTGGAAAAGGTAGCACCCTGAGCCTCGCGGGAGTGATATCAAATCTACAGGTCAAGAAGACAAAGAACGGCAACTACATGGCTGTGTTCAATCTAATAGACAGGACTGGTATAGTTGAGGTCGTCGTATTCCCCGATAGCTATGAGGAGTTCAGGGAAAAGCTCAGAGAGGACAGGGTCGTAGTCCTGAACGGCTACACCGACGAAGACCTGGAAACGGAGAGCGTTAAGTTCATAGCACAGGAGGTTTTGCTACCTGAAGAGGTTTCAAGGAACGGAAACGGATACATAACCCTAATCCTGAAGAGGGAAGACGCTGTAAACGGTAAGATGGAAAAGTTAAAAGAGCTTCTGGATAAGTTCAAAAACCCCGAGGGGATGCAGGTTGTCTTTGAGATCAAGGGTAAGGACTTCAGGGCTGTCCTTCAGCCTCCGCCCGAATACAGGGTAAACCCGAGCCCGGAGCTGATAAACTTCCTAACAGAGAAGATGAAGATAAGGGTTGTGGTGTGAAATTTCACCATTAGATCAGAAGGTGAAGCTCTATAATAAAAGCAAAGGAGGGTGGAATAATGAAGAGAGTGCTGATATTTTCCCTTGCAGGTCTTACGAGCATGGTCTTTATAACATCCTGCGGTGGTAAGAAGGAAGCGGTCACCGGATTTGAGGGTGACCCCTGTATGAAAGGAGCCCCATCCTGGGTTCTGAGTCCTGAGGTGAAGGGCTCCAAGATAGCAGCTGTGGGCTCAGCCAAGATAGGCAAAGCGGGTCTCCAATTTGCGAGGACAGAGGCTCTTGCCAACGCCAGGGATGAGCTCGCCAGGATGATAGAGATACGGGTAAAGAACATGGTGAAGAACTTCATGCAGGTTACAGGTGTGGGCGATGCGGAAACGGTGGACAGGGTTTCTGTTCAGGTGTCCAAGCAGGTCGCCTACCAGACCATAAGAGGCTCCAAGCAGGTCGCCCTCTGGAGATCTCCCTGTAACGAGCTCTTCGTCCTCGTGGGTGTAGATCCAGAGATGGTCAAAGACTTTATCAAAACCCAGGTTGAGACGAGCTTGAAGAACGAGCAGGCTCTCTGGCAACTGTATCAGGCAAAGAAAGCCTATCAGGAACTTGACAGAGAGATAGAAAAAGAGTTCAAGGGGCAGTGAAGGGCGGAGGGGTTCCCGCCCCTCCTTTCCCGGATTTGAAAATGAAAGCTGTGCTGTTCTTTTCTCTAATTCTGTTTATCCTGTCGCCTTCCTTTGCTCAGGATGGTTTTAAGGAGTTCCTGAAGGAGGAGCTAAGAGGCTTCAGGGAGGAAAAGGAGGGTTTTAACAGGTACCTGCAAGAGGTAAACAGGGAGTTTGAGGAGTACAGGAGGATAACCTATCGGGAGTTCAGGAGGTTTAAGGGAGAAGTCCTTAAACACTGGGACAGCTACGAAGCACCGACCAAAAAGAAGCTCGTTCAGTACTCGGAAGACTTTAAGGTAAAGAGGGTCTTTGATTTTGAAAAGGGAGAGCTCCGTGTTGAGCTGAAGGGAAATAAGAGCAGATTGAGAAAGAGACTAAGGAAAGAACTCAAGAAGTTTCTCTCGGAAGACAAGAGAACCGCCTTTTATAGCGA